>CAZWKH010000064.1:0-5929 GCA_964633885.1 uncultured bacterium
AGGACAGGATCCTCGTCGGCGGCACGACGGCGTCGCCTGCCGGCGCCCCCCTCGGGATGAAGCGGGGGGCGGCCAGGGCGGCCAGCGCGAGCAGCAACCCGACCAGGAAGACGGGCAGGGCCGGCACCTTCGTGGAGACTCCGTCTCCTCCCAGCACCACGCGGCCCACGACGAGGTAGATGACGGGTGAGATGAGGAATGCGATCCAGATGATCCGCTCGTTCTGCCCCGGAGCGGCTCCGCTTGCTCGTCGCAGCCCGCCCGGATCCGAACCCGGTCCGTTCATAACGCCTCCAGCACCTGTTCCAGGTGGCCGTCCACCTTGACCCGGGGGAATACCTTGGCGATCCGGCCCGCCTCGTCGATGAGGTAGGTGGTACGCACGATCCCCATGGACTTCTTCCCGTACATGTTCTTTTCCTGCCAGACGCCGTACTTCTCCACCACCGTGCCGTCGACATCCGCGAGCAGCGGGAACTCGAGACCATACTTGTCGCAGAACTTCCGGTGCGAGGCCTCGCTGTCCCGGCTCACCCCGATCACCACCGCTCCCTTGCGCCGGAGCGCGGGGAGTCCCTTCTGAAATCCCTGGGCCTCCCGCGTGCAGCCGGGGGTCATGTCCTTGGGGTAGAAGTAGAGCACCAGCTTGCGACCGGCGAAGTCCTTGAGCGCGACCTTCTTCCCGTCCTGGTCGGCGAGCGTGAACGCGGGGGCCTTGGCCCCTTCCTCGAGCAGCATGATCTTCCTCCATGAATGGTCGGTGCGGCACCCGGGGAGGGAGCCTTTCCGGGGCCCCACTCCTACGGCTAACTGTTTTCTCCGGAAGCGATTAGAATATCCTCCCCACCGGGTCCCGGCAATCCCTCCCCGCTGGTCCCCCCTCCTGCTATAGTGCGGCATCATGCCGACGGTGCTTCTTCCCGTCCGCAACGCCGAGGACACGCTCGATTGCGCCCTCGCGTCCCTCTGGCGACAGACCCGGCCCGACTTCGAGGTGCTGGCGGTCGACGACGGCTCCACCGATCGCAGCGGCGAGATCCTCGCCGCCCACGCCCGGCGCGAGTCGCGTTTGCGCCTGCTTCCGGGCGGCGCGGGACTGGTGGCCGCCCTCGAGACGGCCCGCCGCACCGCGCGCAGCCCCTATCTCGCCCGCATGGACGCGGACGACATCTGCCACCCGGATCGCTTCCGCCGGCAGGTCGAGTACCTGGACGCCCATCCCGGGATCGCCGCCCTGGGCTCGCGGGTCGCGCTCTTTCCGGGACGCAGCCTGGGGGCGGGCTGGCGGCGTTACGCGGACTGGATCAACGGTCTGCTCACCCCGGAGGATCACCGTCGCGAGATCTTCATCGAATCCCCTCTGGCCCATCCTTCGGTCATGTTGCGCGCCGAGGCCGTGGAGGCCGTGGGCGGCTATCGCGAAGTCCCCTGGGCCGAGGATTATGACCTCTGGCTGCGCCTCGACGCGGTGGGATGGGGGCTGGCCAAGGTGCCGGCCACCCTTCTCGCCTGGAGGCAGACCGCGACCCGCCATTCGCTCACCGCGGCGAAGTACCGCCATGATGCCTTTCTGTCCGCGCGCGCCTGGTTTCTCGCGCGCCACCCGGCCCTCGCCGCGGGCCGCGTCGCGATCTGGGGCGCGGGCCGGACCGGACGCCGCCTGACCCGGAAGCTGCGCGGGCAGGGCGTGCGGGTCGTCGGGTTCTACGATGTCGACTCCCGGAAGATCGGACGCCGGGTGGAAGGGGCGCCGGTGCGCGCCTGGACCGACCTGGCGCGGTCGAATGGTGTTCCCCTGGTCGTGGCGGTCGGGACCCCCGGGGCAAGGGACCGGATCCGGCCGGAGATCCTGCGCCGTGGCTACCGCGAGGGGATGGATCTGCTCTTCGCGGCCTGACCTGACCCGGGCGGCCTCGCGCCGAGAGAGGATGCGCCGTGGCGACGAACTGGTTGAGGCGATTGAAAGCCGACCCCACCGACTGGCTGGTCCACCACGAGGACCCCATGGTGCGCAGCCGCGCCCTGACCTGGATCCTCGACCGCCCGGAGTCCGATCCGCAGGTCCGGGCCGCCCGCCGCGAAGCGGCGAGGCATCCCCGCATCGAGCAGCTCCTGGCCGGCCAGGCCCCCAACGGCTCCTGGGAGGACCCCGCCCGCTTCGTCACCGACTACTACTTCGGCACGGCCTGGCGTCTGTGCCTGGCCGCGCAACTGGGCGCCGACCGCTCCGAGGAGGTGCGCCGGGGCATCGAGTTCCTCTTCTCGGTCTCGCAATCCCGGGCCGGAGGAGGGTTCAGTCGCGACGGCAACCCACGCCAGGGGGGAGTGCTCGACGGGCAGTGGGCCTGCCTGACCGGCGCGCTGGTGGAGATGCTCGCGCAGTTCGGCTACGGGCAGGACACGCGCACCCACCGCGCCATAGGCTTCCTCGTCAGCCGCCAGCAGTCCAACGGGCTCTATCCCTGCGAGAACTTCCAGCCCAACGCCTCCACCCTGCCCTTCCACTGCTACATGGGCTCCGTGAAGCCGCTGCTCGCGGTGCTGGCCATTCCGCAGGAGCGGTGGGACCCCTCGATGCGCCTCCTCGCCGAGCGCACGGCGCGGGCGCTCCTCACCTACCGCCTCCACCTGTACAAGCGCGCCGCGGACGGGAGACCCGCCCCCAAGCAGGATTGGCTGGACTTCGGCTTCCCGCGGTTCTGGAACACCGATCTCCTGGAGGTGGCCTGGGTGCTGGCGCGGCTCGGCCATGGGGCGCGGCCGGAGCTGGAGCCCGCGCTCTCGATCATCCTGGAGCGGCAGCTCAAGAACGGGCGGTGGCGGCTCGAGTACGACTACAGCCTCCGCCTGCCCATCCGGATCGAGAAGCACCCGGGCAGAAGCCCCTGGATCACCCTGCGCGCGCTGCACACGCTGAAGCTGGCCTCGCGGGTGGCGGAGTCGCTGCAGCCGGCGTGACGCCGGAGCAGGCTAGCGGCGCGCGGCGGTGGTGTCCGGAGCGAAGGGGTCCGGGAGCTCCCCCGGCCGTGGACGGCTCACCCGCACCGCGATGCCCTCGGCGTCCCGCACCACCCGCTCCGCCATCTTCCAGTCCACGAGATCCGCGCATCCCGCAGCGGTGATGAGGTCCCGCGCGCGCTTCTGCCGCTTGCCGACCCAGCGGTAATGGTCGGAGTGCACCTCGAGATAGACCTCCCCGCGGTCCTCGAGGCAGGCCACCTTGATCGGCTCGTAGACGACCTCCACGCGGGCGCTGTCCGGCAGCCCCTTGTAGAGCTTCTCGATGTTGTCGGGGTGCACCCGCATGCAGCCGTGGCTCGAGAACTGCCCGACGCTGGAGGGTGCGTTGGTGCCGTGAATGCCGTAGCCGCCCCGGTTGAGGCCCAGCCAGTACTTGCCGAGAGGATTCTCGGGGCCGGCCTCCACCCGGGTCTTCACTTCCTTCCCCTCGGCGAGCATCTCTTCCTGGATGGAGGGGGGGACATACCAGATCGGATCCGCGCGGCGGTTGGCCACGAAGTAGCTTCCGGGCGGCGTCTCCCAGCCGACCACGCCCACGCCCACCGCGTACACGCCGACCAGAGTGGAATCCGCGAACCAGTAGATCTTGGGCTCGGCGAGGTTGAGCACGATGCCCTCCGGCACGCGGCCGGGCAGGATCCAGCGCCCGCGCACATGCACGCGGAGACCCTTCTCGATGCGGTTCACATTGCGGATGCCGTTCTCGCGGACCATGCGGCGAAACGGCACCCCGTGCATGCCGGACACACCGCTCAGGAAGTCCCCATTCTTCACCGTGTAGACGCTGTCGAGTTCGGTCAACGCGGTGCCGATGCAGCTGGGCTCCCATCCGGTGGGCGCCAGAACGGCCAGGTCCGCCTTCTTGAGGGGAGGCCTGGGCATGGGGGGGCGCTTGGGGGCGACCTTGACGCTGTCGGGGGCGGCCTGCGCGCTGTCGGGGGCGGCCTTCGCGCTGTCCGGGACGGCCGGACTGGCAACGGTGGTCACGGAATCCCCGGGGGCCGCCGCGGCATGGGCGGAGATCCCGAGGGCGCAGGCCAGGATGAGGAGCGTCCGGCTGAGGGGGGTCATGACAAGCGCGGGAGTCTAGCAGACCGGGTCAACCCCCTGCTGCGTCCTCCCCGGCCTCGCCCGGGTCGGGCTCGAGGCTCTTGAGGCAGCGGTCGATCGCGGCGTCCCCGTAGATTTCCCGGGGGAAGAGGCTGGGAAGAAGCCCCAGGAGGAACTGGCGGAGCTTCAGCTTCTGATGGCTCGCGTAGTGGCGGCTGTGCACGGTGCGCAGGAAGCCCTCGACCGTGTAGATCTGCACCTCCACGGAGAAGATGTACGGCTCACCCCCGGGCCGCGGCGCGCAGAGCACATCCACATCGCTCTTCATCACCTCGTAGCCCCGCGCCGACTGCGCGTTCAGTCGCGTACGGTCCCCCGGATAGGCGATCGTGTTGACCCGGTCTTTCCAGCGCAGGGGTCCGCCGAACAGCTCGAAGAGCCCTTCCTGCAGTTCGTTGACCTCCCGCGTGTCCTTTACGATGAACATGGCGCCGATGATGTCGAGGATCTTGCGCGGGTGCACCTCGCCCTTGCGGATCATCTTGGAGAGGATCGAGCCGCTGCGGCGCGCGTGCAGCTTCTCCCAGATGGGCTTTTCCTGGATCTCGTACTCCGCCTCGCCGCTCTCGTACTGGAACGGCGCCACCTCGCGCTTGAACCGGCAGGCGTAGTGGTAGACATGGATCGCGCGCCGGCCGGGCCGCCGGACCCGCATGAGGTAGAAGCGCCACCGCTCCTGGCCGGACCCGGTGGGCCGCGTGTTGATCTCCATGCGGAGCCCGTCGGCGGCGATGTCGTAGTAGACATCGACCCGTTTCATGCGGCTCGCCCGCGACCACATCTCCTGATCCAGGATCCCCTCGAAGTACTCCTTGTGGCGGGGCCCCATCTGCACGCCGGGGTCGTGGTCGATGTCGAAGAGGAGCTTGGCCAGGTACATCTTGCGCTGCGCCTCGAAGCGCACCCGCGGAGTATCGCCCCGGAAGGCCAGATCGAGGAGGCCGAGGATCTCATTGCGCGCCGCCACCTCGGGGTCCATGGCCAGCGGCTTGCGCACCGAGACCTGGAGCAGCGAGAGCACCTCGCGGATGTAGGCGTTCACATCCACGAGGTACCGGCGCGAGAACTCGATGTTCTCGGCCAGGCTGAGGGGCTTCTCGATGGGGTTGAGGAGACGGCTCAGGTAGCGCTCCAGCACCGCCTCGTTGCGGGACATCTCCAGGTAGGCGCGCGCGAGCGCGCGGGCGCCGATGTGGTCGCGCTCGAGGTAATGGGGGTCCAGGAGGGGGTGTACCGAGTAGTCCGGCTCGAGGGTGGTGACCGTCATCATGTTCCCGCGGACGAGTATACCCCTTCGGCCCCGGGCCGGGGGCGCCGGTGCCCCTGGCGCGGGGTCACCGGGGCTCTCCCCGGCGCGCTTCCAGCTCCCTGAGCCTCGCCTCCAGGCGCGCGGCCTCTTCGGCCTTTCCCGCCCGGCGCAGGACCGCGATCAGCGTGTCGAGGTAGTCCGGATTGTCCGGGTCGAGCCTCGTCGCGATGCGCGCGTCGGATTCCGCGTTCCCCAGCGCGACATCCGCCTGGAGCAGGCACCAGGCGCGGTTGTTGAATGCGCTGGCGTTGGTGCTGTCGGCCCGGATCACATAGGCGAATTCGCCCGCGGCGGCCTGCCAGCGCTCCGAGCGCATGGCCAGGATGCCGTGGACGAAGTGATTGTCCTGATGCGTGATCCTGGCCATCTGCTCCTTCATGCCCTCCTCCGTGGGGAGGGGCTCCGGTCCGCCGGGACGCAGGACCCGGTAGATGATGACGTGGCGGCCCCGATGGTCGAAGTTCAGGTGCACCGGCCGCAGCCGGCTCT
>CAZWKH010000064.1:5939-10299 GCA_964633885.1 uncultured bacterium
CACGCCCTTGTCCATGATCAGCCAGCGGAACTCCGGCCGTGCCGAGCCCACCGTCGCCTCGTCCACGATCAGGAAATCCCCGCCTTCGCGCACGATGGCGTCCAGCATCTCGTCGTATCCCCCGCCGGGGACCACCCGGTGCTGTGCGCCCGCGTAGAAGGCGGCGTGGGGCATGAGGTCGTAGACGACCATGCCCGGCCGCACATAGGGCCGCAGCCAGAGCCCGGCCTCCACCAGCTCGGGGTACGCGCCGTCCTCCTGGAGCCGGTAGGAAGGGGCCTCGGCGACGGCCGTCGCCAGAAGACCCGCCAAGGCCGGAACCCCCAGGGCGAGACGCATCCCGCGGCCTGCGCGAGCCAGGAACACGGCGGCGAGAACCCAGAGGAAGGGCAGGTAGGGCAGGATGAACCGCGGATGGCCGGCCTGGGCGAGAAGGGGCGTGACGAGGAACTGGACCAGCCCCGAGCCGAGAGGGGCCGCGGGCGAGGCCAGCCCGGCCAGACCCAGAAGGGGCACCGCCCACCCGCCATGCTGCAGGGCATGCAGCGCATTCCCGCCGAGGCGACCGGCAAAGGAGCCGGCTCCATCGCCCAGCTCCCCTCCCAGCCTCCAGACGCCGGTGGCGAGACCCTGGGCCGCCAGCACCGGAAGCACGACCAGAGCCAGCCCGCCGAGCAGGAGCGCGGCCCGCTTCGGCCGGCGCCGCCGGAAGACCGCCAGGACGAGGAGCGCGGTGACCGCCTCGGGCCTGACGAGGCAGGACAGGCCCCCGAGAATCCCCGCCGCCGCCTCGCGCCGCCGCGCGGCCAGAACGAACGCACCCAGCAAGAGGGCCAGATAGGGCGCCTCGCTCATCGTGGTGAGCGAGTAGCGGACCGGCAGGGGGAGCAGGGCCACCGCCAGGGCAGGCATGAGGCGCAACCACCCCAGGGGGACGAAGGAGCGGGCCAGGAGCCAGGTGAGGGGGATGAGCGCAAGGCCGGCCAGGAGATCCACGAGCCGCGCCGCGAGAACCCAGTCCCGGGCGAGAGTCTGGGCGATCAGGATCAGGGCCGGATAGCCGGGAGGCATGGCCGCGTCGAAGACGCCTTCCCCACCCAGGGCCCTTGCCAGGCGGATGAAGGTGATGCCGTCCACCGAGACTTGGGCCTGGCTGGACCAGAGAAGGAGCCGCAGCGCGAGCCCGAGCAGCGTGACCCCGGCCGTGAACAGCCGTTCGCGGCGCTCCGTGAGCGGGAACCGGTTGGCGAAGAGGGTGGTCATGGGCGACGGCTCTGAGGTTCAGGCTCGACGAGCACCCCGGCGGCCGGGGTGGACGGAGGGCTATTCATCATGGCAACCCGGCTCCGGGCCCTCAAGGGCAAAAGAAAACCGGGGCGGCGGCGCCCCGGTTCTCCCAGCATGAAGACCCCGTGCTACTGCAAGACCATGAGGCGGCGGCTGCGCGTCCCCTCCGGGGTCACGAGGCGATAGAAGTAAACCCCGGCCGATGCCCGGCTGCCGTCCTCCCTGCGCCCATCCCAGGCCACGGTGTGGAAGCCCTCCGGGTAGGTGCCTCCGGCGAGATCCGCCACCCGCCGCCCCGTCGCGTCGAAGACGATCAGGGAGACCGTGCCCTCGCGGGTGAGGCCGAAGGAAATGGCCGTTCCGGCTCCCGCGAGCGGGTTCGGACTGGCCGGGGCCAGGGTCAGCACCGCAGGAAGCACCCCATCGCCGATCCCGGTGGACGAGGTGATGCGGAAGACGGCGTCGCTCTCGTCGGAGGCCAGATTCCCCGTCGTGTCGTAGGCGGCCACGCGCACGAGGGCGTTGTCCGAGGGGGTCATGGGCAGGGTCCAGGAGTAAGTCCCGGTGTTGTCGTAGCCGTGCACGATCTCCAGCCAGCTCGATCCGTTGTCCAGCGAGTAGGAAATGCTCACGGAGTCGATTCCGGCGATGGTCGCGGCGAATCCGGCGAGCCCCCCGGGCTTGAGCCCGGTGTCGCTGGCGGTCCAGGTGATGTCGGTGGTCGAGCCCTCCAACAGGGCTTCCCCGCCGTTCGGCGCGGTCACCGCCACCGAGGGCAGGGTGGTGTCGGGGAGGCGGATCGTGAAGTCCGCGTCGCTCTGGTCCTCACCCGAATTGCCCGCGGCGTCATGGGCCAGCACCCGGACCCGCGCCGTGGTGGTCGCCGTCGTGGGCACCGTCCACGCGTAGGTGCCGTCGTTGGCCTCCCCGGTCGCGATGACATTCGGGAAGGTCGCGCCGCCGTCGGTGGAGTAGGCGAGATCCACCGTGGTCACCCCGACATTGTCGGTGGCGGTCCAGGTGATGTCGAACGGGCTGCCCGCGAGGAGGTTCTCCCCCCCGTCGGGATCGGTGACCATCACCATCGGGTCGATCGCGTCGGGGATGACGATCGTGAAGTTCGCGTTGCTCTGGTCCTCCCCGGTGTTGCCCTCCGAGTCATGGGCCACCACCTTGACCCGCGCCGTGGTGGTCGCGGTCATGGGGACCGTCCAGGCGTAGATCCCGTCGTGCAGCTCCCCGGTCGCGATCACATGGGGGAAGGTCGCCCCGCCGTCGGTCGAGTAGTAGAGGTCCACCGACGCCGTCACGAAGTTGTCGAAGGAGGTCCACATGATGTTCACGGTCGCGCCGGCGGTGAGCGACTCGCCGCCGTTCGGGATCGTGACCGTCACCACCGGCGGGGCCATGTCCGCCGACTTGCCGCTCATCTTGCCGACGCCCCAGTCGACATTGGGCACCGCGCCCGTGTACATGTCGGTGCGGGCGGTGGAGGCGAGTTCGGTCTTCATCTGGGCCGGGGTGAGCGCCCCGTCCTTCCTCAGCACCAAGCCGGCGAGCCCGGTCACCATCGGCGACGACATGCTCGTTCCGGCCTGGATCCAGTGCACGCCGTCGGGGACGATGTACGGCTCGTTGCCCGCGGTGGCCACATCGTCGGACAGGGTCGAGACCACGCCGAAACCGGGCCCCGCGATGTCGGGCTTCAGGGTGCCGTCACGCAGGGGCCCGCGGCTGGAGAAGGGAGCGATCGCGCCCAGCGTGGGGAGCGGGCTCCAGGAGTAGGTGTGCCCGTCGATGGACGCCCAGCTGCTCTTGCCGGTGTAGGCGGCGACGGTGACGACCTCCAGGGCGCTCCCCGGCGACCCGATCGTCACATCGGGGGTGAACGCCGTGGTGAACTTGCCGGACATGTGGCCCGCGACATAGTAGTTCCAGAGATCGATGTTGCTGTTGGTCGAGACCACGCGCGTGTAGCGGATGGTCCACACGCCGGCTATCGGGGGCCGGAGCTGGTTGTAGTCGTAGAGGGCGATGAACACCTCGTAGTCCCCGGTGGAGCTGGTGGCGGTGCCGTTGTCGATCTGGATGGCGCCGTCCGGGGTATCCACAGAGCTGAAGTTGCCGCGGGCGATGGGACCGAGCGTCTGCCCGCCGGGGCTGATGACCGTGACCGAGTAGTTGTCCGCGCTCTCGTAGTAGCCGTCGAAGAGCACCAGGTCGTTCTGCGCGCCGCTCAGCCGGGTGTAGGTAGCGATGGTGTACTGCATGTCCAGGGTGCTGGGCGTCCCGTCCACCGGAAGCTGCCCGCGCGCGTGGATCTGATCCGCCCGCTCGTTGCCGGCTGAGACCACCACGATCCTGCCGGCGCCGGTCAGAGCGCTGACGGCGACATCGAAGGGGTCGGTCCCGTCGTGGGGCCCGAACTGACCGCCCAGGCTGATGTTGACCACCGCGTTCATGCCCAACGCCGTCGCCTTCTGGAAGATGTAGTCCACGCCGTCGATGATGCCCGCGTCGCTGTAGTCGGTCTTCACACCGACCAGGGAGGCCTCGGGAGCGACCCCGATGTACTGGTACTGCGGATAGCCGTTGCCCGTCCCCCGGCCGTTGCCGCCCGCGATGCCCATGACATGGGTCCCGTGGCCGACCGGGTCGGTGGTCGTGCAGGTGAGGTCGTCCAGCGAGGCCTTGGTCCATTCCCGGCCGTAGTTGAAGGGAACCGGCGGGTTCAGCGTCGCGACGGACTGGTCCCAGATGCTCTCGAAGCGGCTCAGCCCGCCCGAAGTGCGGAAGTCCTCGTGGGTGTAGTCGAAGCCCGAGTCGACGGCGCCGACCAGGATCCCGGCCCCCGTGTTTCCGGTCACGGGGTAGGGCGGGGCGCTGGCGCCGTGTACTTTGGGCTCGATCTGCGTCTCGGCGAGGGCGACATCCAGGTTCTTCTCCACCATCCGCGCCGCCTCGATGCGGACCATGCCGGGCAGATCCGAGACGGCGAGGATGCTCTCCGCCGGGATGACCGCCGTGAAGACCGTGCCCGCCTCGAGGTGAAGCTGGGTCGCCAGGAGCCGGG
>CAZWKH010000065.1:0-10223 GCA_964633885.1 uncultured bacterium
TCACCATCGTCTCCAACGGCGACTTCTCGGCCGGCTGGGTGCCGGGTTCCATGCCCGTCGGCGCGGTCACCGACTGGTCCGTCCTCACCCAGACCCCGCAGGTCGTCATCGACGGCTGCCAGGCGGACTCGGGTTCGGTCCAGATGTGGGGCAACCTCGTCGTCGGGGAGTCGATCCAGCAGAACCTGCCCGGCTCGGGCATCCAGGCCGGCAAGACCTACCGCGTCACGGTCTGCTACCGGTGGCTCGACAACGGGAACACCGTTCTCCCCCCCTATGTGCGTTTCCGTCTCACCGCCTCCGGCGCCGCCCCCGTCGGCTATCCCGCGACCTCGGCCAACGATGTGATCGGCACCACCCCCAACACCTCGTCCACCAGCTGGATCACCTACACCTTCGCGGACTGGACCGCCCCCAACAACGCCTCCTACATCACGATCAACCCGGAGAACGACTCCACGACGAACCACGGGGACTTCGTCTCCTGGGGCATCATCGACGATGTCTGCATCGAGGAGGTCCTCATCGTCCCGACGGAGTCGACGAGCTGGGGCACCCTCAAGTCCCGGTACTGAGAATCCCGCCGACCGGCTGACGAACGCTCCATCGACATCAAGGAGGCACACTCGTGAAGCTGCATACCTCGTCCCTGACCGCCGGGCGGGTCGTCCGCTCCCTGCTGCGCACCGCCGCCGTTGCCGCGTCGCTCCTCGCCGTCGGCCTGACCGGCGCGGCACCCGCGGACGCGGGGTCGGTCTTCCTGACCGGCCATGATCCGGACTTCCACGCCACCCTCGGTGGAAACGCCGCCGGGGCAATCAACATCAACACCGTCGCGATCGATTTCGTTCAGGACCCCGGCTTCAACCCCTTCACGGCGATGGCGCCCAAGTTCCTCTTCGTGGAGTCGAACATCGCGCCCCCCGCGGGGCACACGGTGGGCAAGAACGGGATCCTTGCGAGCGGCTATGTCGAGGGCGTGGACTTCGACCACCACGACGCCTCCACCCTGGCGGCGGCCCTAGGCCAGCTCGGTCAAGCGGGCGGGTACTCGGCGATCGTCGTGGCCTCCGACTTCGGCGGAGTCCTGACCCAGGCCGAGCTGGATGTGCTGAACGGCAATCAGTTCCTGATCGGCAACTTCCTCAACGCCGGCGGCGGTCTCTACGCCATGGCGGAGAGCAATCTCGGCGCGGGTCTCACCCCCGGCGGCGGACACTACGCGTTCATTCCCACCGTGATCTCCTCGGCCGCGGTCAACCAGAGCGAGATCGGCTTCAGCGTGACCGCCTTCGGCGCGAGCCTCGGGCTCACCAACGCGGATGTGAACGGCAATGCGTCCCATGTCGTCTTCACCTCGACCGCCGGATTCAGCGTGGTGGATGTCGACGCCGCGGGCCGGATCATGTCCATCGCGGGTCGCGAGCAGGTGATTCCCACCGAGCCCGTCAGCTGGGGCAGCCTGAAGTCCCGCTACTGATCTCAAAGCGCGGGGCCACCCAACTGGTCGTCGCGCGAGGGGGCCGTGATCGTATGGGGTCCGGCCCCCTTTCTTTTTCCCCCGGGGGATCTCCGCGAGAGGGGATCCTCCGCGCCCGGCACAGGGGCGCCCCGTTCCGCGCGGCGCTCAGCAGATCCGCGGCAGGAGCTCCCCGGAAGGGGTATCCACGATGCGCGTGCCGCCGATCGCGGTGCGCATGAGCACCCGTCCGGCGGGGTCCGTCTCCACCCGGCCGACGACGCAGGCCTCTCTGCCCGGATGCGCGGCGTGCATGGCCGCCAGCGCGGACTCCGCCTGGGTGGCGGGGACGAAGGCCACCAGCTTTCCCTCGTTGGCGACATGCAGGGGATCGAAGCCCAGCATCTCGCAGGCGGCGGCCACCTCGCCGCGCACAGGAATGCTTTCTTCCTCGAGGACGATGGCCACGCCGCTCTTTGCCGCCAGCTCGTTGAGGGCCGCCGCGAGGCCGCCGCGGGTAAGATCGCGCAGCGCGTGCACCTCGGCGCCGGACGCGAAGAGCGCCTCGACGAGGCCGCAGAGGGGCGCGGTGTCCGAGCGAAGGGTGGTCTGGAATGCGAGCCCGCCCCGCGCGGCCAGCACTGCGATGCCGTGATCCCCCAGGGGGCCGGAGACCAGCACCGCGTCTCCCGCGCGGATGTTGGCGGCCCGCGCGCTGCGGCCCCTCGGCACGCGCCCCACCCCCGTGGTGGTGATGTAGAGGCCGTCCACCTTGCCGCGCTCGGCGACCTTCGTGTCCCCGGCCACGATCTGCACTCCCGCCTCGTCGGCGGCCTCCCGCATGGACCGCGCGATCCGCTCCAGATCCGCGGTGAGGAACCCCTCCTCGATGATGAAGCTCGCCGCGATCCAGAGCGGCCTCGCCCCCACCATGGCCAGGTCGTTCACCGTGCCGCACACCGAGAGCCGGCCGATGTCGCCGCCCGGGAAGAAGAGAGGATGCACGACATGGGCATCGGTGGTCAGGGCCAGCTCGTCGCCCGGCTCACGGAGCGCGCTCAGCGGGAGCACCGCCGCGTCGTCCGCGGCCATGAGCACCGGGTTCGCGAAGAGGGGATAGAAGAGGCGTTCGATCAGCCCGGCCGTGAGACGGCCGCCGCTGCCGTGGCCGAGCACGATGCGGTCCTGGTGGAGGAGCGGCGAGGGGCAGGCGAGCCCGTCCATCCCGCCGGGAACATCGCTCACGGTCGCGTCCCTTCCCGTGCGCGAAACCGGCCGTAGCGGTAGTAGGCGGCGCAGGCGCCCTCGGCGGAGACCATGGTCGCGCCGAGCGGATTCTCCGGCGTGCATTCGTTGTCGAAGAGCGGGCAGTCGACCGGCTTGCGATGGCCCTGGAGGATCTCGCCGGCCAGGCAGCGTGTGGACTCCTGGGAGTGAAGCTCTCCGACCTCGAAGCGCCGCTCGGCGTCGAAGGCCGCGAACTCCTCGCGCAGCCGGAGCCCGCTCTGCGGGATCACGCCGATGCCCCGCCAGGCCTTGTCCTCCGGCTCGAACACCCTCGCCATGAGCGCCTGGGCCTCACGGTTCCCTTCCTCCGTCACCGCCCGCGCGTAGGCGTTCTCGACCTCGGCGCGGCCCTCGCGAAGCTGGCGCACCGCGGCCAGGATCCCCCGCACCAGGTCCAGGGGCTCGAAGCCCGTCACCACGATGGGCACGCGGTACCGCGCGGCGATCGGGCGGTACTCCCGGCTTCCCATCACCGCGCAGACATGCCCGGCGGCGAGGAAGGCGCGCACGCGGTTGCGGGGCGAGTCGAGGATGGCCCGCATGGCGCCCGGCACGCAGACATGGGAGGTGAGGACGGAGTAGTTGCCCAGGCCGAGCCGCCGCGCGTGGAAGACGCTCATCGCGTTGGCGGGGGCGGTGGTCTCGAAGCCGATGGCGAAGAAGACCACATCGCGCTCCGGGTTCTCCTGGGCGATGCGCACCGCGTCCAGCGGCGAGTACACCACCCGGATGTCGCCGCCCCGCGCGCGCACAGAGAAGAGATCGCCGCGGGTGCCCGGCACGCGGAGCATGTCGCCGAAGCTGGTGAAGATGACCTCCGGCCGTGCGGCGATGGCCATGGCGCGGTCGAGGGTCTCTATGGGGGTCACGCAGACGGGACAGCCGGGGCCGTGCACCAGGGTGATGGTCGTGGGGAGGAGCTGGTCGAGGCCGCTGCGCACGATGGAGTGGGTCTGCCCGCCGCAGATCTCCATCAGCACGCAGGGCTCGACGGCTGTCGCGTGGATCTCCGCGAGCAGCGTCTTCACCAGGGCCGGATCGCGGAACTCGTCCAGGTACTTCACCGGCCCTGCTCCCCGAGCTCCCTGGCGAGGTCGCCCATCTCCCGCAGGAGCCGGAGGGTCTCCCGAGCCTCCTCCTCGTCCAGCCGGGAGATCGCGAAGCCCACATGCACGATGACATACTCGCCGATCGCGGCCTCGGGGAGATAGGCGAGGCAGACCTCGCGGGTCACCCCGCCGAAGTCCACCGTCCCCATGCGCAGGGGGGCAGCGTCGTCGATGGCGGTGATCCGGCCCGGTATGGCGAGACACATGGGGACTATTCCTTCCTCGAGCGCGCCGCCGCCACGGCGGCCTGCCCCAGCGCGATCCCGCCGTCGTTGGCGGGCACTTGCCGGTGGACCAGGACCCGGAACCCCGCGGCTTCGAGCCCTTCCACGGCGCGCTCCAGGAGAAGGAGATTCTGCCAGACCCCGCCGCTCAACGCGACGCAATCCACGCCGGTGGTCCGGCGCAGCCGCCGGCAGGCCTCCACGACCATCGCCGCGGCGCCGTTGTGGAAGCGCGCGGAGAGAACTCCGAGCGCCGTCCCCCGGCGCAGGTCCTCCACCAGAGCCCGCAGCATCGGGGCCGCGTCGATCGTCTCCGCACCCACTGCAAAGGGGTAGGCGCCTCGCTCCGAGACCTCGGCGGCGGCCTCCAGCTCGCAGGCGGCCTGCCCCTCGTAGCTGATGCGCGGCGCAAGCCCGGCCAGGGCCGCCACCGCGTCGAAGAGCCGGCCCATGCTCGAGGTGGGCGGCGCGTTCAGGCCCTGGGCGAGCTGCGCGTCGAGCACCGCCAGTTCGTTCTCCGCCGCCGCCGACACCGGCGCCAGGTCTCCGGCCCAGGGCAGGCCGGCCGCGCGCAGCCAGCTCAGGGCGGTGCGATAGGGCCTGCGGATCGCGGCGTCGCCGCCGGGAAGCGGGACATAGCCCAGGTGCAGGGCGCGCTCGAAGTCGCGGTAGGTCGCGATGAGGAACTCGCCGCCCCAGATCGCGCCGTCGGTGCCGTAGCCCGTGCCGTCGAAGGAGACGCCGATCACCCGCGCGTCCTCGGGGAAGCCGTGGTCGGCCATGCAGGCCGCGGCATGGGCGTGGTGGTGCTGCACGCCGACGGCCGGGATGCCCTCGCGCCCGGCCCGCTCCAGGGCAAAGCGCGTGCACTGGTAGTCGGGATGCAGGTCGTGGACGACGGCCTGGGGCCGGATCCGGAAGAGCCTCTCGAAATGCTCGATGCCCGAGGTGAAGGAGCGCAGCGTCTCCAGATAGTCGAGGTCCCCGATGTGGTGGCTGAGGAACGCCCGGTCGTCGCGGCAGAGACAGAAGACATTCTTGAGCTCTCCGCCCACGGCGAGGAGCGGTGGTGAAGGGAAGGGCAGCCGCACCGGCAGGGGAGCGATCCCGCGGGAGCGGCGGAAGGAGTAGATCCGGCCGCGGAACTCCGCCGCCACCCCATCGTCGCAGCGCATGTGGATGGGCCGGTCGTGCAGCAGGTAGGCGTCGGCGATGCCGCCCAGGCGCCGCCGCGCGTCCTCCTCCTCGTAGGCGATGGGCTCGTCGCTCAGATTGCCGCTGGTCATGACCAGCACCTCGGGGTAGCCGGGGGCCTGCTCGAGGAGCAGGTGGTGGAGCGGCGTGTAGGGGAGCATGAAGCCGAGGCGGTTCCGGCCCGGAGCGACCGCGGCGTCGATCCCGCGTGGGGCCGCGCCGGCCGAAGTCCCGGCCCTCGCTTGCGCGCCATGCGCCGTGGACGGTGCCCGCCCGAGGAGCAGCACCGGCCGCTCAGGCGCGGTCAAGAGCTCCCGCGCCGCCTCGGTGAGGACGGCGTGGCGCGCGATGGTCTCGAGATCCGCGGCCATGAGCGCGAAGGGTTTTTCCTCCCGGTGCTTGCGCTCGCGCAGGCGGCGTACCGCCGGGGCGGAGGTCGCGTCGCAGGCCAGGTGGAAGCCGCCGAGTCCCTTCACCGCGATCACCTCTCCGGCGGCGATGCGCGCGCGCGCCATCGCCACCGCCGCGTCGTCCCAGAGGATCTCCGCTCCCGCGGCCTCGAGGCGCACCCGCGGACCGCAGACGGGGCAGGCGATGGGTTGGGCGTGGAAACGGCGGTCGAGCGGGTTCGCGTACTCCGCTGCGCAGTCCGGGCACATGGGAAAGGAGGCCATGGTGGTCAGGGGCCGGTCGTAGGGGATGTCGCGCAGGATGGTGAAGCGCGGGCCGCAGTTGGTGCAGTTGATGAACGGGTAGCGGTAGCGGCGGTCGGCGGGATCCCGCATCTCGCGAAGGCAATCCGGACAGGTGGCCATGTCGGGGGAGACGGGCAGGTAGGCTCCTGCTTCCTCCACGGAGGAGAGGATCGTGAACTGTGCGAGGGCCTCGGTGGGGCATTCCGCGACCGTGACCCGGTCCACGCGGGCGAGAGGAGGGCCTCCCGCGCGCAGGTCGTTTACGAAGGCCTCCACGCCCTGCTCCGGGCCCTCGACATGGATGTCCACCCCCGAGGAGCTGTTGCGCACCCAGCCCGCCAGGCCATGCCGCGCGGCCAGGGCGAAGACATGAGGGCGGAACCCGACGCCCTGCACGACCCCGGTGATGTGGAGGCGGCGCCCGATGGCCAAGGGAGGAGTCCTTTCGCTGTGATGGGAGCGGCCGGCGATCCAAGAATTCTAGCTCAGGCCGCGGCCTTCTCCGCCGGCTCGCCGACCGCGGGCGCCTTTGGTTTCCATTGGAACAGTTTGGAGAAATTAATGCTCTTTGGTCCATGGAGCGGATTTAGAATAGGCGGCGAGTCTGAGCGGGCGGAGTCCCTCCGCTCGCCTCCATGTCATGCATCGCAGGGCCCAGCGCGCGGATCGCCATTCCCCCCGACCATTGGCTCGCCGGGCCCAGGGAGGCTCCATATGCGCCTCGTTATCGGCGTCCTTGCCCTGGCGCTCCTTGCGGCACCTGCCTTTGCGGCGGCCCCACTGCCCCCCATCGTGGGGACCTACAACTCGGTGGATATTCCTGGGGGAACGGTGCTCAGCGGACTCTTCAGCGAGTCCTGGCCCTCGGGTGGTTCCCTGCAGCTCACCAACACCGTCAACTCCGCATCCTGGGACGGCACGCAGCTCGGCGCGCAATGGCGGGTGTGGTGCCCGTCCATCGCGCAGCTCCCCACCATGGTCGGTGACACCCGCGACCTGAGCGGCACCGGGGATGTCACCTGGTTGGCCTACTACGGCGGCGGCCTGTTCTGGCTGTCCAAGGACGGGCCGTGGAGCGGCGATAACCTCCTGGACTTCACCGGCGCCATCAACCAATTCCGGGCCGTGACGACCTACTCCTATGTCGCGGGCGCGCTGCTGGGGATCCGCTCGAACATCACCACCGTCGGTACCTTCGATCGCCTTCACCAGAGCTGGAGCGTGGAGTGTTTCGAGTACTCGATCAACAACGCTACCGTCTTCGGCTCCACGAACCAGGAGCCGTTGCCCGCGGGTTTCCCGGGTTTCCTGGACCCGGCCAACTGCCCCTCGGACATCCCTGCGCTGAGCGCGGGTGCGTGGGGCAGCGCGACCCAGATCACGCTTCGGGTCACGGGGTGCGCCGTTCCCACCCAGGTTTCCACCTGGGGCGCCGTCAAGAGCCGTTACTAGAATTTCGAGCGCAGACGCCGCGGCGGCGTGAAGCGGGAGCGGGCATGCGGGCCCGCTCCCGCTTGCTGTATTCCGGGCTGTGGTGTAGGTTGCAAAGATAACGATTGTCTAGGATCCCCCTCAGGAGGGCTGTGTCATGTTGCGTTATCCTCGCCTTGTTTCCGTTGCGCTTCCTCTCTTCGCCGTTTTCGCCATGGGCCTCTCTCTTGCCGTTCCGGTCCAGGCGCAACCCGAGGGTGTGAGTTACACCTTCACTCCCACCTACAACATCGTGCAGTGGGGCGATGAGGTCGGTCTGGAGGACACGGAGCTCTACGGCGGACGCCTGGGCATCAGCTTCGGGCGCATGGCGGCGCTGCAGGGCTACTACCTCACCCGCGAGGATGTGAAGACCCGCCTCAGCGGGATCGAGATCCCGGTTGTTTCGGCGGCGCCGGGCGATCGCGAGCTGGATGTCAACGCCTACGGCCTGGATGTCATGTTGAGCCTGGGCGCGGGCCGCGTGGTCCCGTTCCTGCGCGCGGGAGGCGGGATCCTCGAGTTCAATCCGGCCGTCGGCGACGACATCCGCCAGATCAACATGAAGGCGGGCGGGGGGCTGCGCTTCGGCTTCCGCCATTTCCAGGCGGAGGTCTTCGCCGAGGACTCGGCGTTCCGCGTGGACCGCTTCCAGCTTGCCGCACCTTCAACGGGCGATCCCTATCCGGCCGACCCCGATGGGGATGAGATCCGGCACAACCTCTCCATGGGTGCCGGGCTCACCTTCTTTCTGGGCGGAAGCAGCGAGTCGCGCCTCAGCGAGACCGACCGCGCGGTGCTCGAGCGCTACCGGCATGGGCTCTCGGGACTCTCCATCCCCATCGAGCCCTTCGTGGGGCGTCTCGACTTCCACGACGATCTCATGCTCGATGAGCAGTACCTGGTGGGTCTGCGCACCGGTCTAGACTTCGGGCGCTTCTTCGGGCTGCGCGGCTACTACTGGCGGGCCGTGAACGACGACTTCGACGACACGGTGCCCCTGCAGAGCTACGGCGGAGAGGCGCGCTTCAACCTCAACTCCGGCCAGGGCGCGGTGCCCTATCTGGTGACCGGCGTCGGCCACCTGGACTTCATGGACGACTTCGCCGAGGAGGTCGGTCCCGCGCTCGACGACAAGACCATGCTGATTCTGGGCGGCGGCCTCGGGTTCCGCCTGAACGATCGCCTGGAGCTGGACCTCTCCGTCCGCGACCATATCCTGAGCGCGAAGGACCTGGACGACACCTCGGACCCGGACGATCTCCTCGCCAACTGGATGTTCGGCGGCTCCATCCGCTTCAGCCTCGGCGGGAGCTCGCCCCAGGGGCAGAAGCCGCTCTTCGGCAAGGCGGAGGAGCCGGCGCGCAAGCCCGCGCCGCCGCGGGAGGCCCTGGAGCCCGAGGCCCTGGAGGCGGAACTGGAAGCGCTGGAGGGGGAAGAGGAGTCCGAGGAACTCCAGGCGGAGGATGTGGCCGAGGACATCGAGATGGACGAGGAGGATGACTTCGAACCCGGCGACGCCCCGCCCATGCGCGGCGAGAAGAGGCGGATCGAGAAGGTGATCCGCCACGGGAAGCCCGCCCATGGCTACGCGGGCGAGCGGGTGGTGGTTCTGCCTGTGCCTACCGAGGGCGAGATCTACATCCGCTACGGGAGCCCCGGCGGGGTGAGCATCGAGTCGCGCAGCGTGGTGGGCGAGTCCGTCGCGCCGCAGGCGCCCGTCGTGCCGCCGCCTCCCGGGCCTCCGGCCGTCGCCCCGGCTCCTCCCGCAGAGACGCAGGTTCCCGATCTCGAGATGATCCGCGAGGTGATCCGCGACGAGCTGCGCCGCGCCGGCGTGGTGCGGGAGCGGGGCGAGGGCGACAAGGACATTCTGGTGGTGGAGAAGGAGCCCTCGGAGCCGCGCCGCATCGTCATCCAGGAGGCCGGAGCGGAGGTGGAGGAAGAGGAGAGGGGTGAGGGGCTCAAGCCGGTGGGCTTGCGGGCCCTCACCGGGTTCAGCCTGGACGATCCCAACCAGTTCGTGCTGGACGGCCGGCTGGACCTCGGTCCGGTCAAGCGTGGTTCGAAGTTCCACCTCATCCCGGAACTGGCCCTGGGCTTCGGCGACGACGCGACCACCTTCCTCGGCGCGGCCAACCTCCAGTTCCCCTTCGGGAACCTGGGCGGTTCGCACCAGTGGAGCCCCTATGCCTACGCGGGCATGGGTCTCCTGAGCGTGGATGTGGACGACGAGAGCGACACGGACCTCACGGTGAACTTCGGCCTGGGGATGGATGCGCGCTTCGGCCGCTGGGCGCCCTTCGTCGAGTACCAGGGGATCCGTGGATTCGACCTGAACCGGATCCTGCTCGGGCTTCGGTTCGGCCATTAGGAGCTTGGGTCCCATGAACCACAGGGAACGCAGGCTGCGGGCCCGCGCCGAGGCCTCGGCGTGGGTCCCCGCCATGCTGCTGCTCCTGGTCGCCGCGGTTGCGCCCGCGGTCGCGCAGGAGGATTCCAGGACCGTGGCGGAGGAACCCCGCGCGGTGGAGGAGTGGACGGCCGTCCCCCTGCCCGGCGGCGGTGTGTTCTATGTCCGCTACGGGACGCCGGGTGGGGTGCGCATCCGCCGAGCCGCGCCGGAGGGGCCTCGCGCGGAACCCGCCGCGCAGCCCGGGGCCTCGTCGACGCCGGGCGGAGGCACGGTGTAACCGGCCGAGATCGCGGAGCCGGAGCCGTACCCCGTCAGCGCCTTAACCTGCGAGCCTAACGGAGTTGCCCAACACGCGCTCCCCGAACTCGC
>CAZWKH010000066.1:0-10157 GCA_964633885.1 uncultured bacterium
TAGTAGAGGAGCGCGGTGTCGCAGCGCCAGCAGAAGGGGTAGCTGTGCTCGTGGTCGTCGGTGCGGTAGAGCTGACCGCTCTCGCGCAGGTACTCGATGATGCGCGGATCGATCTCACGCACCCGCTCCCCCGCGAAGAGGGGGACCTGGGCGGTGAAGTGGCCGGTCTCGTCCACGGTGTGGAACCTGGGGAGGTCGATCTCCTGGCCCAGGGTGTAGTCGTCGGCGCCGTACATGACGGCGGTGTGCACCACGCCGGTGCCGTCCTCCGTGGTGACGAAGGAGGCCGGGGCCACGAAGTAGGCGGGCTTGCCGGTGAGGGCGCCGATGTCGAGCCCCCGGTCCTTGCCCAGGCGTTCGGCAACAAGCGGCACCTCCCCGCCGAAGAGCGGGCGGTAGCGGCGGCCCAGGAGCCGGGAGCCGGGGAACTTGTCCAGCAGCTCGTAGTCCCCCTTCAGCACCTCGAGGCGGTCCTCCGCGAGGTAATAGACCTCGCTGCCCTGGCGCACCTTCACATAGGTGATGTGCTTGCCCACCGCCAGGGCCACATTGCCGGGCAGGGTCCAGGGGGTGGTGGTCCAGGCCAGCACGAAGGCGCCGGGTTCGTCGAGGAGCGCGAACTTCACCACCACCGAGGGATCGGTGATGGTCTTGTAGCCCTGCGAGACCTCGTGGTCGGAGAGGGCGGTCTGGCAGCGCGGACAGTACGGCACGACCTTGAAGCCGGCGTAGAAGAGCCCCTCGTCCCAGAAGCGCTTGAGGAGCCACCACACGGACTCGATGTAGTCGTTCTCCATGGTGACATAGGGGCTGTCCAGGTCGAGCCAGAAGCCGATGCGCTCGGTGATCCGGTCCCACTCGTCCTTGTACTTGACCACGCTCTTGCGGCAGCGGGCGTTGAACTCCGCCACGCCGAAGGCCTCGATCTGGTCCTTGCCCTCGATGCCGAGCTCCTTCTCGACCTCGATCTCCACGGGGAGGCCGTGGGTGTCCCAGCCGCCCTTGCGGCGGACCTTGTAGCCTTCCATGGTCCAGTAGCGGCAGACCAGGTCCTTTACCGTGCGGGCCAGGACATGGTGCACGCCGGGCCGGCCGTTGGTGGTGGGCGGGCCCTCGTAGAAGACGAAGCGGCGCTCCTCGGAGCGCTCGTCCATCGAGCGACGGAAGATCTGTTCCTCGCGCCAGAAGGCGAGGACGCGCTCCTCCTCCGCGGCCTGGCGGACGCCGGTGTCGAGGAGCGGGAAGGCGGGCGGGGTGCGGGTCGCGCTCGGCATGCCTAGAGCCTGTCCACGATGCGGGTGACGAGCTTGCGCAGGGCGGGCTCCGCCGAGGCGGCGTTGGCCAGGATGCGCGCGATGTCCACCGGCTCCAGGGCGTCCGGGAAGCAGGCGTCGGTGACGACCGAAAAGGCCAGCACCCGCATGCCGCCGTGCACGGCGACGATGGTCTCGGGCACGAGGCTCATGCCCACCACATCGGCGCCGATGCCGCGCAGGAAGCGGTACTCGGCGCGGGTCTCCAGGTTGGGCCCCGCGACCGCCACGAACACGGCGGGCTTGAGCGGGATACGCTCCTCGAGCGCGATCTCCTCGGCGAGCTCCACCAGCTTGCGGGCGTAGGGTTCGCTCATGTCCGGGAAGCGGGGACCCAGCTCGGGGTCGTTGGGGCCGACCAGCGGGTTGTCGCCCATGAGGTTGATGTGGTCGGTGACCACCACGATGTCCCCCGGCGCGAAATGCGGGTTCATGCCGCCGACGGCGTTGGTGACGATGAGGTCCCTTGCGCCCAGCGCGCGCATGACCCGCACCGGGAAGGTCACCTCGCGCATGGAGTAGCCTTCGTAGAAGTGGACCCGCCCCTCCATGGCCACCACGGGGGTCTTCCTGATGCGGCCGAGGACGAGGTTGCCCGCGTGGCTCTCCGCGGTGGAGACGGCGAAGCCGGGGATCTCCTCGAAGGGGATGCGCACCGGGCCCTCGAGCAGCTCGGACACATTGCCGAGGCCGGTGCCCAGGATGAGGCCCACGCGGGGCTCGACCTGGGAGCGCGAGCGGATGAACCGCTCCGCGGTGCGGATCTGTTCCATCAGGGGCGACTCGGTCACCATGTCCCTCCGCTCTGATCCCGGGCCCCGAAGAGCGCGGTGCCGACCCGCACCATCGTGGCCCCTTCCTCGATGCCGACCTCGAGATCGCCGCTCATCCCCATCGAGAGGATGGGGAGCGGCCGTCCGAGCCGGCCGGCCAGCTCGTCGCGCAGTTCCCGCAGGAGGCGGAAGGCCGGGCGGGCGGCCTCGGGGGCCTCCGCCAGGGGGCCGATGGTCATGAGCCCCTGGGGGTCGATCCCCTCCGTCGCTCCGAGCCGCGCCGCGACCTCCGCCACGGACGCGGGGTCGAAGCCCTCCTTGGCCGCCTCGCCCGAGCAGTTGAACTCGAGGAGGACGGGAAGGACGAGGCCCCGGCGGGCCGCCTCGCGCTCGATCTCATCCAACAGACGAAACGAATCCACGCTGTCCACGGCGCCGAAGAGGTCGAGGGCCTGGCGCAGCTTGTTGCGCTGCAGGTGGCCGATCAGCCGCCAGAGGGGCGGCGGACCGTCCCAGAGAGCGCTCACCGCGGGGATCTTGTCCCGCGCTTCCTGCACCCGGTTCTCGCCGAAGACGAGCTGGCCCGCGCGCAACAGCTCCACGACCCGCTCGGCGGCGAAGGTCTTGGAGACGGCGACCAGCGTGATCGATTCGGGGTCCCGCCCCGCCCGCTCCGCCGCCTCCCGGACCCGCCGCCGCACCGCGGCCAGGCGGTCCCGAACGGCCTCGGGGGCGGGGACGCCCGACCCCCCTGCCCTGGACATGAACGCGTAACTATACGGGTCGCGCGGGAGCGGGGCAACGCGCGTTTAGGCGCGGTTGTGGGGCGCGGGGCTCAGGCGGCGGGGCGCTGGAGTCCGGCTTCCACCTCATGGCGTTTGGCGTCGCCCAGGAGGAGATGGACCAGCTCGAGCGCGAAGTCCATCGCCGTGCCCGGACCGCGGGAGGTGACCACCTTGCCGTCCACCACCACCGGGGTGTTCTCGATGCGGACATCCGCCAGCTCCATGCTTTCGAGGAACCCGGGGTAGCTGGTCGCGCGCTTGCCGGAGAGGACCCCGGCCTTGGCGAGCACGGTGGGCGCGGCGCAGATCGCGGCGGTCCACTTGCCGGCGCGGGCCATGTCCTGGACCAGGCGGACGATGCGCGGGTCGTCGGCCAGGTGGGTGGTGCCGGGGAGCCCGCCGGGGAGAACCACCATGTCGAAACCCATGGCGAGGGCGCGGTCGAGGGTGGTGTCGGGGACGAGGACCGTGTTGTGGGCCGCCTTGACCGGGCGGTCGTCCAGCCCGGCGGTGACCACCTCGATCCCGCCACGGCGCAGGACATCCACGAGGGTGACCGCTTCGAGCTCTTCGCATCCTTGTGCCAGAGGGATGAGGACCTTGGGCATATGCGTCTCCTTGCGGGCATGAGGCGTCGTTTTGTGCGGGGTGTGCCCTCTGCAGTCTAGCGCGGACTCGGGCTATGATCCACGGTGGTTCCTCGCCGCCCGTGGCGGGCGGCGCCGGGCTCCAGCAACCCAATCGAGATCGGGGGAGAAAATACAATGAACGGCTTGAATCGGGAGAATGCAATGGAGGCGGGCGGCGTGACCCGCCGCGAGATGCTGGGCACCCTGGGCGCGGCGGCCTCGGCGGGGCTGGTCGGGTCGCTCCTCGCGCCGCTCGGGGCGAGCGCGCAGGGCGCGGGGGCGGGCGGCGGGGCCTCGGCGGGGCCCACGCCCTATGCACTTCCGCCTCTCCCCTACGCGGCGAACGCCCTCGACGGGTTCCTCTCCGCGGAGATCCTCACCCTGCACCACGACAAGCACCACGCGGGGTATGTGGCCGGGCTCAATCAGGCGCTGGAGGCGCTGGCCGCGGCGCGAGCAGCCGGGAAGATGGACGATGTGAAGTCGCTCACCCGGGCGGTGGCCTTTCACGGCAGCGGCCATGTGCTGCACTCGTTGTACTGGAACTCGATGAGTCCGCAGGGGGGTGGAGCGCCGGCGGGAGAGCTCCAGGCGATGATCGAGGCGTCCTTCGGCAGCGTGGACGCGTTTCGCGGACAGTTCGCGGCGGCGACCAAGCAGGCCGAGGCGAGCGGATGGGGCATCCTGGCCTACGAGCCGTTCGGGAACCGGCTGCTGGTGCTGGCGGCGGAGAGCCATCAGCAGATGGCGGTGCAGGGGGCGGTGCCGCTCCTGGTGTGCGATGTGTGGGAGCATGCGTATTACCTGCGGTATCAGAACCGGCGCGCCGAGTATGTGGACAAGTTCTTCGAGGTCATCGACTGGAAGTTCGCCGCGGAGCGGCTGAAGACGGCGCGGGGGTAGGCGCGGAGGGCGGCGCGAGATCACCGGTTCGCGTGGGCGTGGGCTATCGGCGCCTGTAGCGCTGGAGCGCGGCGGCAAACCTCCCGCCCCGCGCTCCGGCGCTGCAGTGCAGCTCCAGCACCGCGACCACACCCGCGTAGCTCTCGGGTTCGAGCCCGCCGCTGGATGAGTCGGCGACCGTGAACTCAAAGCTCACGGTGCGCGTGCCCGGACCCTCGAAGACGATCTCCGCCACCTGATCGGCCGCGCCGGGGAAGTACCCGCGCACGGCGACCCTTGCGGCCTCGGTGCGGCCCGCAAAGGGCCGGTACTCGATGCGCGCCTCGACGCGATAGCTCTGCCCCGGCAGCAGGCTATCCGGAAACGACCCCGCCACGGGGACGATCTCCAGGGTCGCGCCCGCATCCTCGCAGGGGTCTCCGATCGCTCCGCTCTGGCGCGCGGGGGGACCATCCAGCCCCCAACGGGGCGGGGTCCCGGCGACGCCCTCCGCCCGCGGCGGCTGCGGCCCGGCATCGGCCCGCACAGGTCCCTCCACCCGCGCCTCGGCCGGCGGCTTCCTCCCCGTCCCCTGCTCTACCTTCGCCTCCACGCGCGCCGGGGACTTCACCGGCTCCTCGTCCGGTTCGGCTTCGGCGCCTCCGGTCGGGCCCTCGTCCTCCACCTCCCACACCTGCCCGATGTCGCCCCCTTCGCCCGCCTCCAGCTCCAGCCGCAGGCCTCGGCGCTCGCTCCCCCGCGCGGTGATCTTCACCTGCGACACGGCGTCGCCCTTCTGCGCGCGCAGCTCGATCGTCACGCCCTCGGCCACGCCCAGCACGAAGCGGAACGCGCCGTCGGGGCCGGTGTACACCCGCGCCGAACTCCCCTGCGCCGGTGCGGCGATCACCACCGCGTTGGCGACCGGCTTCTTGGAAGCCTTGCCGACCACAATGCCCGACACCACGAAGCGCCCCGCGAGGCGGCCCAGCTTGAAATCGTAGGGGACCATCACCGGCGACGGCACCGGGCCCGCGTGGGTGAGGGTCTGGAACCCGTCCCGCGAGACCGTCACCCGCAGCAGGCTCTCCGGCCCGCGCGGGAACACCAGACGGTACGCCCCCGCGGTGTCCGTCTGCGCGACGGTGGCGCGCCCGTCCGCCTCGAATGCGATCCGCGCGCCGATGACCGGCGCCCCGGTCAGCGCGTCCGTCACGCGCCCCGACGCGAACCCGTCCCGCTCGTCCGCGCTCAGGAGCTGGTTCACCTGATCGGTGAAGGGCGCCTCCAGGAGATAGCGCGCGGCGAAGGTGTCCGCGTCCAGGCGCAGCACTTCACGCGCCGACTGCACTAGGCCCAGGCCGACGAGGATGCGCGAGTCGGGTCCGCCCTCGCCGTGCCAGCTCCGGAACCGCGCGTGCAGCGCGCGCGCCCGCTCCAGCGCGGCGGGCTCCAGCGCGGCGGAGCGCAGTGCGAGCCAGGCAGGCGTGAGCGGCGGCGGGTTCTTGAGCTTGGGGTACCAGCGGTAGACGAGCTCGGCGCGGGAGCGCTCCGCGAAGCGTCCCACCCGCGCGTCGGGATCGTAGAAGAAGAGGCGGTTCGTGCCGCGCCACACCGGTCCACGCAGCCGCGGATAGGCCGCGGTGAGCAGGAACTCGGCACATGGCGGCCGCTCCCCCGAGGGCATCTTGGCCTCGCGAAAGGCGCGCTGGGCGTCGGGCCACCGACCCGGGTCCGCGCAGAGAGACTCTTGCGGGAACTCCCGCGCCACGCTGTCCAGCCGCGCGGTCGCGACGGAGAGCAACTCCACCGCCTCCGGGAGGGTCTCCGCCCAGAGAGCGACGGCCGGGGCGGGAGGAAGGCCCGCGGCCTGCGCGGCCAGAGTCCGGGACGCCAGCGCGGCGGTCGCGGAGAGCTGGACCCAGGGGCGCGCCGCGTCCCGATCCGCCAGGCCCGGGTCCTCCTGGCGCGCCCACTCCATCGCGCTGGCGGTCACCGCCGCCCGCGCCGCCATGCGGTCCAGGTCGTCCGTCACGCGCCTCACCGTGGACGCGAATCCCGCCGCCTCCAGGCGCCGGAGCGTCGCGTCGAGTGCGCGGAGCAGATCCGGGGTCTCCCGCTCCCTCCACCCGAAGCGCTCCTGTGCCTCGCGCTCACGCCCCCTCGCGTCGGCGATCGCGGCCAGCGAGCGATAGGAGGCGTATTCCTCGGCGAAGACGCGGAACTTGACCTGCGCCGGGCCGAGCCGCTCGCGGAACTCCGTCCAGGCCGCGGCCTGGGCCTCCAGGGCAAGGGTGAAGGCGCGGGTGTCGGCGTCGGCCGTCGCGGGCACGGGAGCGGGAGCGGCAAGGACCGGCGAGGCCGCCCCCAGCGACGCGAGCACCCAGAGCAGGACCGGCAGGCGCGTCACTAGTCCCCGAACTTGAGCCCCTGGGCGAGCGGCAGGTCCGTGCTCCAGTTGACGGTATTGGTCTGGCGGCGCATGTAGGCCTTCCAGGAGTCGGAGCCCGACTCGCGGCCGCCGCCGGTTTCCTTTTCGCCGCCGAAAGCGCCGCCGATCTCGGCCCCGCTCGTGCCGATGTTGACATTGGCGATGCCGCAGTCGCTGCCGCGATGCGACAGGAAGGTCTCCGCCTCGCGCATGTTCTCCGTGAAGATGGCCGAGGAGAGCCCCTGCGGGACGCCGTTCTGGAGGTCGATCGCCTCCGCGATCTCCCCCACCGCCTGCTTGGGCGAGGCGCCCTTGGTCCCGTAGGTGAGGATGTAGAGGATGGGCGCGAAGGTCTCCTCCTGAACGATCCGGAAGGAGTTCTTCGCCGCGGCGATGCAGGGCTTCACATAGTGGCCGCCCGGGTAGCCGGGGCCGGTGAGCGTCCCGCCGCCGTAGAGGATCTCGCCGCCTTCTTCCTGCACGCGCCGGATCGCGTTCTCGAAGTCCTTCACCGCGTCCAGGGTGACCAGCGGCCCCATGAGGGTCTCCGGCTTGCGCGGGTCGCCCACGCGGACTCCCTCGTAGGCCTTGACGAGGCGCTTCACCAGCTCGTCCCGCACGGAGGCGTGGACGATGATGCGGCGCGTCGAGGTGCAGCGCTGGCCGGCGGTGCCGACCGCGCCGAAGAGGATCGCCCGGAGCGCCATGTCCATGTCGGCGCTGGGGGTGACGATGATCGCGTTGTTGCCGCCCAGCTCGAGGATGCTGCGGCCGAAGCGCTTCCCCACCACCTCGGCCACCCGCGCTCCCACCGTGCAGCTCGCGGTGGCGGAGACGAGGGGAAGGCGGCGGTCCTGCAGCAGCCGGTCGCCGATGGTGGAGCCCTTGCCGATCACCAGCGAGAAGATCGCGGGATCCACCTTGTTGGCCCGGCAGACCTGCTCCGCGATGCGGGTGACCGCGACGGCCGTGAGCGGGGTCTTGCTCGCCGGCTTCCAGAGGGTGCTGTCCCCGCAGACTGCGGCCAGCGCGGCGTTCCAGCTCCACACCGCAACCGGGAAGTTGAAGGCGCTGATCACGGCCACCACCCCCAGCGGATGCCACTGCTCGAACATGCGGTGGTCGGGGCGCTCGGACTGCATGGTGAGGCCATAGAGCTGGCGGGAGAGCCCTGTGGCGAAGTCACAGATGTCGATCATCTCCTGGACCTCGCCCTGGCCCTCCGCGGTGATCTTCCCCATCTCCAGGGTCACGAGACTGCCGAGCGGCTCCTTGAGCTCCCGCAGACGGTTGCCGAGCTGGCGGACGACCTCGCCGCGCCTGGGCCCGGGGACCTTGCGCCACTCCAGGAAGGCGGCGTGCGCGCGATCGACGATCCTGTCGTACTCTGCCTCGTTGATCTGCTGGACGACGGCAATGCGCGTGCCGTCGATCGGGCTGATCACCGGGAGCTCCGGGCCGGATCCCATCCACTCGCCGTCGAACCCGCCGGGGTTGCGCTCGCCGATGCCAAGGGTCTTGAGGAAATCGCTCGTCGCGCCGATCGTCGTTGCCATCGTGCCCCCCATCACTTTCCTGAAAGAACAAGGTCGAGGCGGAGGCGGCCCCTGCCGCCTCCGTTGCGAGCGGGAATCTTACCAGCCGCGGGGCGCGGCGGGAACACGGACGGGGACTCCCCGGCGCATGCCGGAGGACAGCCGGAAGGGTCCCGGGAACCGTGGACCGGCGCTACTCCTCGGCCTCCGCCGGCGCGTCGAACTTGAGCCCCTTGCCCGAGAAGACGATCTCGGGGCTGCCCATCGAGGCCCCGGCCGTCATCATGTTCTCGGCGTTGATCTCCCAGATCGCGGTGCGCCCTTCGAGCTTGGGAGCGTTGTGCTCGATCACATCCCCGGGGACGGTGATGCGGGTGGTGACCGCCAGCTCCGACACGCTGGCCATGAGCTTGCCCATCACCTCCATGAGCTTGCCCGCCTTCTCCGGATCGAACTCCTCGGCGGCTTTTTCCTCGGTCTCCTCGTCCTCGTCTTGCGCGTCGGAGGATTTCGGGGCGGTGCGCAGCACATAGTTCCCGTCCGCGCGCTTGAAGACCATGAACGAGCCATCGTCCATCCCGTCCATGCCTTCGTGCAGTGCGGCGTTGAGCCCTTCCATGCTCTTGAAGTCGAAGGCCATCTCCACCTTCGTCCCGCCGCCGGGAGCGGTCTGCTCGAACTTCTTGACCTTCACGCCATGCTTGGCGCAGGCCGCGTCGAGCTTGGCCCGATCCACATCGGCGAGAAGCATCGACATCTCGTTACCCAGGTCCTGGGAGCCGCCCAGCGCGTCTAGCTCCTTCATGATTTCCACGGTCTTGGCGGACATGCCGTAGACCATGCTGAGGCTGCCGGAGCCGTCGGCGGCGAGGTTGGTTTCGATGGTGGCCTGCACGCAACCGGAAGCGGCAAGAGCGAGAACGAGGGCGATCAGCGCAAAGAAGACACGGTTCATGGGGTACCTCCTGTGCGCGGAAGCGTAGCAGGAGGAGGACCGCGCGGGAAGGCGGGTGCGGGCCGGAGGCACGCAGGCCACAGGCAGGCCGGCGCGGGGCAGCGGCCGGCCGGGGTGGATGGGTCCGCCGGTCGGGAGTAGGATGCGGGCCGACATGGGAACCGGCTTCGGCCGGTGGGGAGGCGAGCGATGCGCATGCAGGATCGGGCCGCGGGTCGTCATGGGTTCCATTCGCGGAGGCGCCGGTCGCCGCTCCTCCTGCCGCTTCTCCTGGCGCTCGTCGCGGCCCCGCCCGCGGCGGCGCAGGAACCGGGCTCCTTCTGCCCGGACTTCGGACTTCCCTGGCTGGACGGCGAAGGAGAAGTCACGGCCTCAGAGCTATTCGCCGGACAGACTCTCACGGTCCTGGTGATCTGGAACCGCGGGTGCGGGCACTGCACCGAGGTCGCTCTGGAGATCGACGATCTGGCCGCCTGGCTCGAGCCTCACCCGGTCCGCGCGGTGCCCATCCTCTTTGGACCCGACGACCAGGTGAGCCTGCGCGCGCTCCTGGCCGATCACGGCGTCGCCGCGCGCCACCTCTGGGATGCGAGCGGGCGGGAGGCGGCCGCGCTCGGGCTGGGGGAGGACCATTTGCGGATCCTCATCGCCGATTCCACCGGCCTGATCCAGGAGACGATGGACAGCTCCATCCGCGACCTGGTGGGCGCGGTGGGACCGGAGGTGACCGAGATCCTCGACCGGCTCGCCCGCGCGCCGCGAACCGCAGCGGGACCCGCGACCCCGCAGGGGGAACCCACAGCCGCGATGGCGCCTGCGGCGCGCCGCGGCGAGGGACCGCCCGCGCAGCGGCC
>CAZWKH010000067.1:0-10156 GCA_964633885.1 uncultured bacterium
ATCCTGGAGCGGCGGTTCGACCTCACCGACGGCTCCGCGACCCCCCAGAACAGCTACGCCCTGTGCTTCAGGTGCCACAGCTACACCAACATCATGGGCAACGCGAGTTTCCGCTACCACAGCCGGCACATCTCGGCGGAGAGGACCTCCTGCAACACCTGCCACGACCCCCACGGCATCAGCTCCGCGCAGGGCAACTCGACGAACAACTCCCACCTCATCAACTTCAACACCGCCGTGGTCACCCCCTACAACGGGTTTCTCTATTACATGGACACCGGGGTGTACCGGGGAAGCTGCCAGCTCACCTGCCACGGCGAGCCCCATGAACCCAAGACCTACACGCCGTGACGACGCGTTCCCGCGGCTGCCGTAGCCCCCGGGCGGCGGCCGAGTGAGACCGCGGCGCGGGTGGGGATGCCCCGGAACCCTCTGAGGGAACCGTCCGTGGACCCATGGGTACCAGCCTTGAGCCGGGAGGACCGGTGGCCTAGAGTTGGTGGGCCATGGATCGCCAGGAGATGACCAGTTGACCGCAGGGATCGGCCGCCGCCACCGGATCACGGCTCCCCCCCGCCGGACCGGCGGGGGGCGGGTTCCCTGCCGAGGCCTCGGCGGGGTCCTCGCGCTTCTCCTCCTCACGGGCTGCGCCTACTACAACACCTTCTACCACGCCCGCCGGTTCTACTCGGACGCGGAGAAGGCCAGAGAGACAGAAACCCGCGCCACCCTGACCACGGCGGCCAGCGCGGCCCCGGGCGGCCAGGGCCAGGGGGCGACCCGCTCCAACGACCTCTACAAGAAGTCCATCGAGAAGTGCCAGAAAGTGCTTGAGAACTTCCCCGGAAGTCGTTGGGAAGATGACGCCTACCTGCTCATGGCCCAGGCCTACTACGGGAAGGGTGACTACCTCAGCGCGAGGCGCGAGCTGGACCGTTTCGGGGCGCGGTTCCCGCAGAGCGACCTCCTGCCGGAGGCCGTCTTCTGGCAGGGCCTCACCGCCTTCGCCCAGGAGGACTACTCCTCCGCGGGGACCATCTGGAACGGGCTTCTCGAGAAGCACCCGAAGTACGAGGGCCGCGAGCGGGTCGAGTTCCACCTGGCCGAGACGCTCGACCGCAGGAAGCTGACCGAAGAGGCGGTTCAGGCCTACGGGGCCTTCCTGGAGCGCCACCCCAAGGGGGCCTGGTCGACCGACGCACGGATCCAGCTCGGATTGCTGCAGATGGATGCGCGCCGGTACCCGGAGGCCGAGCGGGTCTTCGCGGAGGTGGCGTCCCGCGCTCCCGAGGAGGAGGACCGGGTGAAGGCCAAGCTGCTCCTCGGCGAGTCGCTGGAGTCCCAGGGCCGCGGCGAGGAGGCGCTCGAGCTGTATCAGAACCTCGCCGTGGAGCTGGATCCGAACATGCTCGAGGGGCGGATGACCCGGGAGGAGCGGGAGGCGCTCATCCAGGAGGAGCTCGCGAAGCTGACCGCGGCCCGCGAGGACTCGCTGGCCAACGCGAGGTACACGGCGCGCGATTCCACGGGGGCGACGCGCACGGCCACGCAGACCGCCGTCAGCCGGTCGGTCGCCGCCAACGAGGGCGCGCTCAACCCCAACCGACACATGCTGCCCCAGACCGACATCCGCTACGACCAGCTTGCGCGGGTGATGTTGCGCGAGGGGATCGCGCTCGCCCAGGTGGGACGGCCGGTGGATGCCATACTCGCCTTCGAGCAGATCCTCGCCGAGTACCCGCGCACTCCCTACGCCTCGGAGGCCCAGTACCGCATCGGCTATGTCTACGAGGTGGACATGGACCAGTTCGACGAGGCGCAGAAGGCCTACGGAAAGGTGGCCGGGCATGGCCGGTCGTCCTTCACCGAGGATGCCGCGCGCCGCGCGCGGAGCCTGAGCGCGGTGAAGAGCCTCACCGCGGCCCCCGCGGATTCCGCGAGCCGGGCCACCGCCTCGGCCGCCGAGGGCCGGTTCCTGAGGGCCGAGCTCTACCTGTTCCAGCAGGAGAAGCCCGAGCGCGCGGTGGAGGAGTACGAGTCCATCCAGCGCGACTTCAAGGGGACGGACCACGCAGCCAAGGCCGCGCTGGCGGAGGCCTGGGTCCGGGTGGCGGTGATGGCCGACACCGCGCGCGGGCGCGCGAAGTACGCCGAGGTCATGCGTAGCTATGAGGACACCGAGTATGGCCGGCGGGCCTCGCGGGTGCTGCGCGGACCGGAGCGCGAGCTGCGGTCCGAGGAGTTCGCGGGGCCGAGCATCGAGGAACTGCGCGCGCCGGAGAACCTGGCCGCCATCGCCGCGCGCGACAGCGCGCAGGCGGCTCGCGAGAAGGTGGCGATCGATCAGGCCCGGGCCGAAGCGGTGAGGGACAGCCTCGCAAGGGAGGAGGCTGCGCGCGCATCGGCGGCGGCGGAGCCCGGGGTCCTGGCCCAGGGAGAGCCAGGCATGCCGGGCGGCATGCCCCCCCCCGGCAGTCCCGGCGGGATGGGTCCGCATGGTGGTCCCGGCGGACCCGAACGCGGGGCTGCGCCTCCCCGCAAGCTCTCCGCCCGCGAGATGGCGACCATGGGCATTCCCCGCGGTCCGAGCGGGAATCCGCTGGATCCCTTGGCGATCCCCGTCGATGGCTGGACGCCCGTTCTGGGCGCCCCCCCGGACTCGGCCGAGCTGGCGCGGCGGGCCCAGGGGTCGGGGCGCCGGGTGGTGCACACCCTCGTTCTTCCGGACCGCCCCGACTCGGTGATGGCCACACCCATCGGCGTGGTGGCCGCGGCCCCCGCGGACAGTCTCGGCGTCTCGGAGGCGGCCGCGGACAGCCTGGGGGCGGGGGGAAGTTCGGGAGCCGCGGCGGACAGCCTCGATGCGGCTCGCCCGGGCGCGCCGGCGGACACGACCGGCGCCGCGCCCGGCGGCGCGCAGGAGGCCCCCGCGGCACCGGCGGACACGACCGGCGCCGCGCCCGGCGGCGATTGAGTTTTCTCCCGCGCCCCGGCAGAATACGCGGGCGATGCAACCCGGCAAGCCGCGTCTCTCCGTCGCGCGGGTGCGGTCCCAGCGCGAGACCGCGCCGGGTTTCTATTCCCTCGAGCTGGAGTTCCCGCCCGACTTCCCGGACGCCCTTCCCGGCCAGTACCTGAACCTGCGCGCGGGCGCCGGCCTCGACCCCCTCTTTCGCCGGCCGCTGGGCGTGGCGGAGTTCCGTCGCGAGACGAAGGCGGTGGTCGTGGAGCTCTACTACGCGGTGGTCGGGCGCGGCACGACCCTCATGGCGCGCTGGCGCGCGGGGGACGCGGTGGATTGCCTTGGTCCCCTCGGCAGGCCCTACGCGGTGGACCGCGACCGCCCCGCTCTCTTGATCGCCGGCGGCCGCGGGGCGGCGCCGTTGCTCTTCCTGCACCGGGTGCTGCGCGATGAGGGTTTCGCGGCCATGCGCTTCGCCCTGGGGGCACGCACCGAGGCGCTTCTCTACGGCCTGGACCGCCTCGACCCGGCGCGGCTCCTCATCGCCACCGACGACGGCAGCCGCGGATGTCGCGGCACGGTGGTGGAGGTGCTGGAGCGCGAGCGGCCGGAGTGGCTCGCCGAGGGCCCCGCGCTCTACGCCTGCGGGCCGGAGCGGTTCCTCGCCTCCGCGGCGCGGCTGGCCGAGCGGCATGGGCTGGCCTGCCAGGTGAGCCTCGAGGGGCTCTACGGCTGCGGCCTGGGTCTCTGCCGCGGCTGCGCCGTGCCGTTGCGCGGCGAGACCCGCTACATGATGCAATGCGTGGAGGGCCCGGTGGTGGACGCGGCGCGGGTGGACTGGACGCGGTGGGCGGAGGGGGAACTTCATGGGTGACGCCGCGGTGGACCTGCGCGTCACGGCGGGAGGACTCGCCCTGCGCAACCCGGTGCTGGTGGCCTCCGGCATCGGCGGCTACGGCGCGGAGCTCCTGCCGCTCCTCGACCTGGGCGCGATCGGTGGGGTGGTCACCAAGACCATCTTCGAGGAGGTCCGGCCCGGGAACCCGCCGCCGCGCATCGCGGAGACGGCCGCGGGGATGCTCAACTCGATCGGTCTCGAGGGAGTGGGGATCGAGCGGTTCCTCGCCGAGAAGCTCCCGCTCCTGGAAGGCGTGGACACCCGCGTGGTGGTCTCGATCGGCGGCTACGGCCCCGAGGACTTCGCGCGGCTGGCCGCGCGGCTCGACGGGGTCCCGCGCTGCGATGCGATCGAGATCAACATCTCCTGTCCCAATGTGAAGGCGGGCGGGCTCGACATGAGCACCCGCCCGCGGCTGGCGGGGGAGGTGGTGCGCGCCGTGCGCGCCGCGACGGGCAAGCCGGTGTGGACCAAGCTCACGCCGAATGTGACCAGCATCTCGAGCGTGGGGCGGGCCTGTCTGGAGGCCGGTGCCGACGGGCTCTCGGCGATCAACACGCTGCTGGGCATGAAGGTGGATGTGGAGCGGCGCGCGCCGGCGTTGCGGCGGGGGGTGGGAGGCCTGAGCGGCCCCGCGATCCGGCCGGTGGCCCTGGCCAAGTGCTGGGAGCTGGTGCGGGTGCTGGGCTGCGATGTGATCGGCATCGGCGGCATCGCCCGCGCGGAGGACGCGCTGGAGTTCCTCATCGCCGGGTGCAAGGCGGTGCAGGTGGGAACCGCGGTGTACGCCGATCCGGACTGTCCGGCGCGCATCGCGGCCGGAGTGGGCGAGTACCTGGCCGCGCGGGGCCTGGGGAGCGTGGGCGAGGTCGTGGGGTCGCTGCGCGTCGATCCCGACTGGGTGATCGAGCCGCGCCGCACGGAGGAGGGGGAATGAGCGGGGATCGGTTGGAGGATGCGCGGGGACGACTCATCGTGGCCGTGGACCTGGGCGGCAGGGCCCAGGCGGCGGCGCTGCGGGAGCAGCTCGGCGGCGAGGTGCTCTGGTACAAGCTGGGGCTCGAGCTGTTCACCGCGGAAGGTCCGGCCGTGGTGGACGACTTCAAGGGCGCGGGCAAGCGGGTCTTCCTGGACCTCAAGCTCCACGACATCCCCAACCAGGTGGCGGGCGCGGTGCGTTCGGCCTGCCGGCTGGGAGCGGATCTCCTCACCCTTCATGTGAGCGGCGGGCCGGCCATGATGCAGGCGGCGGTGGAAGCGCGCAACGACATCTCCCCGGAAGGGCTGCGGCTCCTGGGTGTGACCGTGCTCACCAGCCTGGACGGCACGGAGTTCCCCGATGTCTACCGCACCATGGATCTGCGCTCGCGGGTGCGGGCACTCGCCGACGCCGCCTGCCACTGCGGCCTGGACGGGGCGGTGGCCTCCACCCAGGAGCTGTCCGTTCTCTGCCGGATCACGCCCCGGGAGTTCCTCAAGGTCATCCCGGGCATCCGCGCCGCGGGGGGAATCACCCACGACCAGGCGCGGGTGGGCACCCCGAGCGCGGCCCTGCGCGCGGGAGCGACGCACCTGGTGGTGGGGCGCGCCATCACCGGGGCGGAGGATCCGGCCGGCGCGGCGCGCGGGATCCTTGAGGAGATGAGCGCCGCGGTCTGATCCGCGTCGCCGAAGGGGACCCGCGGCGGCGCCTGTCCTTCCCGGCCCGCAACCGGTATACTTTTCGGTCGCTTTGCCAGGAAGCCAAGCGGGGAGGTCGTGGATGCAGCAGATTTGCATGGTGGGAGCGGGGTATGTGGGGCTGGTGACCGGGGTGTGCCTCGCCGACTTCGGCAACGAGGTCCTCTGCGTGGACGCCGCCGCCGACAAGATCGAGAGCCTGCGCAAGGGCAAGGTTCCCTTCTACGAGTTCGGGCTGGAAGAGATCATCGACCGTAATGTGCGCGAGGGGCGGCTCAAGTTCTCGACGGACCTGCCGGCCGCCATCCGCCAGAGCGATGTGCTTTTCATCTGCGTGGGCACCCCGAGGGGCAACGACGGCGAGGCGGATCTCCAGTATGTCTTCCAGGTCGCGCGGGACATCGCCAAGCACATGAACGGCTACAAGGTGATCGTGCAGAAGAGCACGGTGCCGGTGGGGACCGGAGTCCGCATCCGGGACCTCATCCGCGCCCAGCGCAACGGCGACCACCCCTTCGATGTCGCCTCCAACCCGGAGTTCCTCCGGGAGGGGAGCGCGGTCGAGGACTTCATGCGTCCGGACCGCGTGGTGATCGGAACCTGGAGCAAGCGCGCCGAGGAGGCCCTCTCCGAGATCTACAAGCCGCTCTACCTCAACGAGACCCCCATGGTGAAGACCACGGTGGAGACGGCGGAACTGATCAAGTACGCGGCCAACGCGTTCCTGGCCACCAAGATCTCCTTCGTGAACGAGATGGCCAACCTCTGCGAGCTGGTGGGGGCGGACATCAAGGTGGTGGAGCGGGGGATGGGGCTCGACCGGCGCATCGGCAACAAGTTCCTCCACGCCGGCGCGGGCTACGGAGGCTCCTGCTTCCCCAAGGACACGGAGGCGCTGGACCACCTGGCGCGCAGCCTCGGCTATCCGCTCCAGATCGTGCGCGCCACCATCGAGGTGAACGAGGAGCAGCGCCGCCGCCTGATGGCCCGCACCGAGCGGGTGATGGGCGGGGTGGCTGGCAAGACGGTGGCCGTGCTCGGGCTCTCCTTCAAGCCCCAGACCGACGACATCCGCTACTCGGTGGGCATCGACTTCATGAAGTTCCTGGCCCAGAAGGGGGCCAAGGTGCGCGGCTTCGATCCCATCGCCATGCCCAACGCCAGGCTCGAAGTGCCGGATGTGGAGTACGCCGCGGACATGTGGAAGGCGGCTGAGGGCGCAGACGCCATCGTCATCGCCACCGAGTGGAACGAGTTCCGCACGATGAACCTCAAGCGCCTGCGCGAGGTGCTCAAGGGGACCGTCGTGGTGGACCTCAAGAACATCTACGAGCCCGAACGGATGCGCGAGCTGGGTTTCGTCCATGTCGCGGTGGGCCGCGGCGTGCCGTCGGTGCCGGAGCGGGCGTGACCGCGGCGGCGGGTCTCGACGGCGCCGTCGTCCTGGTGGCGGGGGGCGCCGGATTCATCGGCTCCAACTTCGTCCACGGCCTGCTGGCGCCCGGGCGCTCCGTCCGGGTGGTGGTGCTGGACCTGCTCACCTACGCCGGGAACCTGGAGAACCACCGGGCCTTCGAGGAGGATCCCCGCTTCCGTTTCGTGAAGGGGGACATCGCCGATCCGCGCGCGGTGGAGCCGCTGGTGGAGGAGGCGGACTTCGTCGTCAACTTCGCCGCGGAGACCCATGTCGACCGCTCCATCGAGGACCAGTCGCCGCTCGTGCGGGCCAACATCGAGGGCCCGCTCACCCTCCTCAACGCCGCCCGCCGCCATCCGGTGAAGCGCTTCATCCAGGTGGGCACCGACGAGGTGTACGGGGAGATCCTCGGCGATCCCGTGACGGAAGAGGCCCCGCTCAAGCCGCGCAATCCCTACAGCGCCACCAAGGCGGGTGGAGACGCCATGGCCCATGCCTACTGGGCCACCTTCGGGCTGCCGGTGGTGAACACCCGCTGCAGCAACAACTACGGACCCTACCAGTACCCGGAGAAGATGATCCCCCTCTTCACCACCAACGCGATGGAGGGAAAGCCGCTGCCGGTCTACGGCACGGGCCGCAACCGCCGCGACTGGATCCATGTCGCCGACCACTGCCGCGCGCTGGAGACCCTGCTCGCCGCGCCGGCGGACGCCGTGGAGGGGGAGATCTTCAACATCGCGGGCGGAAACGAGCATGATGTGCTCGAGATCGCCGGCATCATCCTGCGCACCCTCGGCAGGCCGGAGAGCCTCCTGCAGCATGTCACGGACCGCCCCGGCCACGACCGGCGCTACGCGCTGGACGCTGCAAAGCTCCGCGAGCGGACGGGCTTCGTTCCGGAGATCGCCTTCGAGGCGGGCCTCCCGGAGACCATCCGCTGGTACGGGGAGCAGCGCGGCTGGTGGGAGCGGATCCGGAGCGGTGCCTTCCGGGACTACTACGAGAAGATGTACGGGAAGCGATGATGCCGGGCCGGTCGGGCGCGACGGTCCGCAGACGGGGGTTCGCGCGATGAAGGTCGCCTGCGTGGTGGGGGCCCGCCCCAACTTCATGAAGATCGGCCCCGTGATCGAGGCGATGCGCGGCCGGCCCGCACTGACCCCCTTTCTCGTCCACACCGGCCAGCACTACGACGACGCCATGTCGAAGGTCTTCTTCGAGGACCTCGGATTGCCCCGGCCGGATGTGTACCTGGGCGTGGGCTCCGACTCCCACACCCGGCAGACCGCGAAGGTGATGACCGCATTCGAGGAGCTGGCCCTGGAGCACCGGCCCGACTATGTCCTGGTGGTGGGGGATGTGAACTCGACCCTGGCCGCCGCGCTGGTGGCCGCCAAGCTGCGCATCCGGCTCGGCCATGTGGAGTCGGGGCTGCGCTCCTTCGACCGGGAGATGCCGGAGGAGATTAACCGGCTGGTGACCGACGCGCTGGCCGACGAGCTCTTCACCTCCTGCGCGGACGCCGCGCCCAATCTGCTCCGCGAAGGCGCGCCTGCGGAGAAGATCCACTTCGTGGGCAATGTCATGATCGACTCGCTGGTGCACCATCGCGAGCGCGCCGCCGCGAGCGGAGTGATGGAGGCGCTGCGCGTGTCCCCCCGAGGCTACATCCTGGTCACGCTCCACCGGCCGAGCAATGTGGACGAGCCGGAGACCTTCCGGGGAATCCTGGGCGCCCTGGGCCGGCTCTCCCGGGAGATGCCCGTGCTCTTCCCGGTGCACCCCCGCACGCGGAACCGCATCGGCGAGTTCGGGCTCGGCGGGCTCGTGGAGACCCACCCCGGGCTGAGGCTGGTGGATCCGCAGGGCTATCTGGACTTCCTCAAGCTCACCGACAACGCGCGGCTCGTGGTGACGGACTCGGGCGGCATCCAGGAGGAGACGACCTTCCTCGGCGTGCCCTGCCTCACGGTGCGGCTCAACACGGAGCGGCCGGTGACGGTGACGGAGGGCACCAACGAGCTGGTGGGGATCGACCCCGAACGGATCGTGGAGGCGGGACTGGGCGTGCTGCGCAACGGGGGCAAGAGCGGGCGGGTGCCCGAGCTCTGGGACGGGCGGGCGGCGGAGCGGATCGCGGCGGTGCTGGGGCGGATCGCGGGATTCGCGTGAGCCGGCAGGGGAAATGAGCCTCGGGCGGAACATCCTCTGGAACTTCTCGGCCTTCGTCTGGCTGAGCCTTCTCCTGGTGCTGGTGACCCCTTTCATGGTCCATCGCCTGGGCCTCCAGATGTTCGGGCTCTGGGCCGTCATCACCGCTTCCAACGCGTCCCTCATGGCCCTGGATTTCGGACTGGGCAACGCGCTCATCCGGTTTCTCGCCGCGGAGAACGAGCGCGGCGACCGGAGGGCCCTCGAGAGCTTCCTGCGTTCAGGGGTGTCGCTCCAGGCGATCCTTGGTGGGCTCACCGGACTGGCCCTCTGGATCGTGGCCGGGCCCCTGGCCCGGAGCTGGCTGCAGGTTCCACCCGAGCTGGCGGGTGAGGCGGTTCTGTCGATCCGCATCTCCGCCTGGGCGGTTCTCCTGGGATTCCTGGGGTTGGGCTACGCCGCCGTGCCCGCCGCGCTGCACCGCTTCGACCTCATGGCTCTGCGGACGATCCTCCTGGTGACGCTGCAGTACCTCCTGGTGGTGGTCGTGCTCCGGCTCGGCGGAGGGCTGTGGGAAGTGGTGGCGATCCACGCCGCGGCCGCCGCCGCCGTCCTCATCTACTTCGTCCTCGTCTCCCGCCGGCTGATCGGGCCGGTGAACCTTCTGCCCGGCTGGCATGGGGACTCGGTGCGCGCCCTCCTGCGGTTCGGGAGGATGAAGTTTCCGGCCCAGCTCTCCGTCACCCTCATCCAGCAGCTCGACCGCATCCTGCTCGGTGTCCTGTTGCCGGTGGCGCAGGTGTCTTTCTACGCGGTGCCGGTGCGGGTCGCCTCGCGCATCGGCCAGGTGGCGGAGACCATCGCCTCGCCCATCTATCCTGCGGTGGCATCGCATCTGGTCGCGAACCGCACCGAGGAGCTGCGCCGCCAGTATCGGACGGGCATGCGGATGGTGGCCCTGGCCGCGGGAGGCGCCATGGTGATCCTGGGAGGACTGGCCCACCCGATCCTGCGGGTCTGGATGGGACCGGACTTCGCAGAGGCC
>CAZWKH010000068.1:0-10045 GCA_964633885.1 uncultured bacterium
CTTCCTGGCAAGGCTGGGATTCGAGCTGACCGCGATCGATTCCTCACGGGCCATGGTGGCGGAGACGCAACGGCGGCTGGCCGCGCTCCCCGGCGAGGCCGGGGCGGCACGCCGCGTACGCCTCGGCGGCATGGACGACCTGGGGGGCATCGCCGGGGGCTCGGTGGATCTCTTCGTCGCGCTGGGCATCTTCCACCAGGCGGAGAGCGAGGAGGAGTGGAATCGCGCTCTGGCCGAAGCGAAGCGGGTCTGCGCCCGCGGCGCGTGGATGCTCGTCGCCTGCTTCACCGACGAGAGCGATCCCCAGGGGACGGGTCTTTGCCCGGTGCCAGGCGAGCCCCATGTCTTTGAGGGCATGGAAGCGCGGCGCGTGCACCTGGTGAGCGCAAAGACCCTGGATCGGGAGATGGCCTCCCATGGGTTCTTCACGGTGGCCCCCACCGAGACCGTTCGCGTCTCCACGGAGAGCGGCGGCCGCCGCGTCACCGCCAACGGCCTCTTCGTGAGGCTCTGATGCGGGCCGTTGCGCGCGGGCTGCCGGTCGCCGCGATCCTTCTGGCCTTGACTCCGGCCGCGGCGGCCCCGGGGGATGGACGCGCGGAGGCCATCGCGCGCGCGATCCAGCGTTCCGGTTTCGGCGCGGGTGGCCTCGAGATCGGCCTGGAAGTGCTGGTCGAGGGGGAGGGCCCCGTCGTCAGCCGCTCGGCGGATGTCCCGCGTCCCGCGGCCAGCGCGATCAAGACCGCGATCGCGCTGGTGCTCCTTGCCGATCGCGCCGCGACCCTGCAGGAGGTGGTGCCCGGAGTGGACGCCCTTCTGCGTCCGGGCATGCACGGGGCGTTCCGGGGATTCTCGCCCGAGGAGCTGGACCGCGCCCGCAGCGAGCTAAACGGAAAGACCTATCTCGAGCTTGCCCGGGTGATGATGGGCCGCACGGGAGCCTTCAACGATGTCTACAACGCGGCCTGCAACCTGCTGATGATCCGGCTGGGGGGCCCGGCGGCGATCCAGGAGCGCCTGCATGGGCTGGATCCCGCCTTCCGGGGGTTTCGCATCGATCGCTTCATGCTCACCTGGGACGGGGACGGCGACAACTATGCCACGCCCCGCTCTCTGGTCGCGCTCTACCGCGCCATCGCCCGCGGCGAGGTGCCGGGCCTCGACCCGGAGCAGGTGTGGGTCCTGCGGGATCTGGTGCGTGAGAGCGGAGACGGCGATGTGGGAAGCGTCTACGACAAGCCCGGCACCCTCTACCCGCGGCCCATGGCGCGGGTCCACGCGGGCTATGTGGAGCAGGGGGCGCGGGATCTCGTTTACGCGGTGATGGGAGAGGCCACCGAGGTCCCCGGCGAGCATCCCGCCGACACCTTCCTGCGCCTCATGGCGGCGACCGACTCGGTCGCGGCTGCATGCCGCCGCGTCGCCCCCCCGGGTCGAAACTGATATCCTGACGCGCCTGGGAGTCCTTCCGCGGAGCCGGCCATGAATACTTTCGGACAGTGCTTTCGCGTCACGACCTTCGGCGAGTCGCACGGCGACGCGGTGGGCTGCGTCGTGGACGGCTGCCCGCCGGGGCTCGATCTGTCGGCCCCGGACATCCAGGCGGATCTGGATCGCCGCCGTCCGGGGACGAGCCGCATCGTGAGCGCCCGCAGCGAGTCGGACGCGGTGGCGATCCTCTCCGGCGTCTTCGAGGGGAAGACCCTCGGCACGCCCCTCGCGCTCCTGATCCGCAACGAGGACCCGCGGCCCGGGGACTACGAGGACTGGAAGGACGCCTACCGGCCGTCGCATGCGGACTTCACCTATGAGGCCAAGTACGGCCTCCGCGACTGGCGGGGGGGCGGACGCGCGAGCGCGCGGGAGACGGTGGGACGGGTGGCCGCGGGAGCCGTCGCGCGCAAGCTCCTGAGGGAGCGATGCGGGGTGGAGATCCTGGCCTATGTGATCCGCGTTCATGAGGTGGAGGCGGGAGCCGTGGATCCGGCAGGAGCGACCCGAGAGGCCGTGGAGGCGAACCTGGCGCGTTGCCCGGACGCGGCGGCCGCGGAGAGGATGCAGGCCGCCATCGACGCGGCCCGCGCCGAGGGCGATTCCCTGGGCGGGGTGGTGGAATGCGTGGCCCGCGGAGTCCCGGCGGGCTGGGGCGAGCCGGTGTTCGGCAAGCTGGAGGCCGATCTCGCTTGCGCCATGCTCTCCATCCCCGCCGCGAAGGGTTTCGAGAGCGGCGAAGGGTTCCGCGGCGTCGCGCTCAAAGGCAGCGAGCACAACGATCCCTTCCTCCTGCGCGACGGGCGGGTGCGGACTGCCTCCAACCGTTCCGGCGGCATCCAGGGCGGGATCAGCAACGGCGAGAATGTCCTTCTGCGCGTGGCTTTCAGGCCGGCTCCCACCATCCGCAAGCCGCAGCCCACGGTGACCCGCGCCATGAAGGAGACCCTTCTCGAGGCCCGCGGCCGCCATGATCCCTGCGTGCTGCCGCGGGCGGTGCCGGTGGTCGAAGCGATGACGGCGCTGGTATTGGCCGATCACTTCCTGCGCCATCGGGGGCAGACGGGGCGCGAGGGAGGGGCGTTCGCGGGGTGACGCGCGGGCTTCAAAGGGGCGATGCGCGGGTCCCCGGTCTGAGGCGCGGGCCCGCCGTTCAATACGCGAGCATCAGCCGCAGCATCGAGTGGCGCCGGAATCCCACCCGCTCATAGGCGCGGAGCGCCGGGGTGTTCGCGGCGTTCACATGCAGCGCCAGCATGCCCAGGCCCCCCTCGAAGAGGCCCCGGGCCCAGGTCGCGATGGCCCGCGCCGCGTAGCCTTTCCCGCGGTGGGCGGGTTCGGTGAAGACCCCCCCGACGAGGATCCCGTCCGCTGCGCGGCCCGACTCCTCCGTCTTGAAGAGAAGCCTGCCCTCTTCCATCACCACCCAGATCTTCCCCTGCGCGATGCGCTGGCGGGAGAGCATGCGCAGCCGCTCCATGTCGAGCTGTGCCCGCGCGATGCAGAGGTCCTCCTCGGTCATGGCGGCATGGGCGCGGGCTACCTCGTCCAGATCGCCTGCCCGGGCGGGACGGATGGCGATCTCCTCCAGCGGCGCGAGGGCCTCGGGGAGCAGGGTGTAGTAGGCCTGGTCGCGGTCCAGGAAGGGGGAGGCGCCGGTGCGGGAGAAGACCCCGCGGACGAGGCCTGCGTGCTCGGCCGGGCCGATGAAGAGACGGGGGCTACCCGGGTTCTGCAGGGCGCGGTCCAGCGCGAGCGACACATCCTCGCGCGAGCCCCAGGTGGTGAAGTTCCGCGCGTTGCCGATGAAGGCCACTCCGGAAAGCTTTCCGCCCCGCCGCGTGCCGAAGAAGCGGCCGTGGGCCAGGTGCGCGGTGGGGGAGATTCCATGCTCATGGACCAGGCTGCGCAGGTAGAGGGTTCCCGCGTGGTCCTCCTCGAGCAGGGCCGTCAGGGCCTCCCGATCCTCCTCCACAAGAAGGCTGACATGGGCCCCAGGGGTGCGCGACACTGACGGCATGAAAATCCTCCCGATCGCCCCGGAGCATAACAGGGGCCCGCGCGTTCCGGAATTGCCCATCCCCCTGCGCGCGCTGCCGACGCCGGCGCTCCTCGTCGACGGTCTGCGTCTGGAGCGGAACATCGCCGCCATGCAGCGCCTCGCGGACGCTTGCGGCGTCAGGCTCCGCCCCCATGCCAAGAGCCACAAGTCGCCGGCCATCGGGCAGCGGCAGCTCGAACTGGGCGCGTCGGGGCTTTGCGTGGCCAAGCTCGGCGAGGCGGGCATCTTTGCGGACGCGGGGTTCGAGGACCTGCTCCTGGCCTATCCCACCGTGGGGTGGCGCGCCGAGGCCTCGGCGGGGCTGGCGGCGCGGCACCAGCGCTTGCGGCTCGCGGTGGCGGTGGATTCCGCCGACGGCGCTCACGCGCTGGCGCGCGCCGTGCGCGAGCAGGAGGCATCGCTCGCGGTGTGGATCAAGATCGACACCGGCCTGCATCGGGCGGGGCTCGACCCGGAGGATCCCGGGCTGGCCGATCTCGCGCGGCTGGTAATCGAGAGCGAAGGCCTGCGGTTGCGCGGCGTGTTCACTCACGGTGGGCAGGTCTATCGCGCGCGGCCCGACGAGGTCGCGGCGATCGGTCGCGCGGAGGGGGAGACGATGGTGCGGGTCGCGGAGCGGCTGAGGGGCGCCGGGCTGGGCCCCGTCGAGGTCGCGCTGGGGGCGACGCCTTCCATCGCCTCGTCGGCGCGGGTGGACGGGGTGCAGGAGATCCATCCCGGCGTGTATGTCTTCGGGGATCGCCAGCAGGCGGCGCTGGGCGCCATGCCGGCGGAGAATGTGTCGTTGACCGTGCTGGCGACGGTGGTGAGCAGGCCCGCGCCGGGGCGGTGGATCGTGGACGCGGGGTCGAAGACCCTCTCCAGCGACCGCGGCGCGCATGGGAGCGACCTCATCCGCGGCTTCGGCGCGGTGCGGCGGCTGGAGGCCCATGTCGAGAGCGAAGGCGGGGCGGGGGACGCGGTGTGGGGTGGGGATGCGGGTGCGGCCGATGCGCGCGGCGGGGCGGGGGCCTGGGCCGGCGGGGACGCCCCGATCCTCTCGCGGCTCTCCGAGGAGCATGGCGTCGTCGAGGAGGATCGCGACTGGGGTTGGGCGCCGGGCGACCTGCTGGAGATCGTTCCCAACCACGCCTGTCCGGTGGTGAACCTCGCGGAGTTCCTCTACATCACCGAAGGAGAGGGGGCGGATCGCCGCGTGGTGGCCGCCTGGCCGGTGGAGGCAAGGGCGAAGGTGCGATAGGGTACGGCCCTTCCCCGCTACCCCTCCACCGGTCCCGCCTGCGCCAGCGGCGCCGGCTCCGTCGCTCGCAACGCGCGACGCGCGCGTGCCAGCGGCGCGCTGCCCATGGGCTCCACCTGCTCCCCGCCCTCGGCGAGGTAATGCGCGAACGCCTCGCGCCCGCGAATCTCCAGGTAGCCCAGGTTCCCGCCGTATTGCTCCGCGATCCCGATGTCGATGTTGATCCGCCGCCCGTCGGAGGTCCTGCGGAAACGCGCTCCCTCGTAACCCTCCGGTGTGTGGCCGAACACCTGGTGGATGCGCGGCGCCCGCGCCGGAGCGAGCATCTCCTCGTCGAAATCCGACCAGAAGATCCCGCCGGTGGCGTGATCCCCACCCCGCGCTTCCCCCACCTTGAAGATCGGGTCCGTGTAGTCCCCGTTCTCCACCGCCCGGCGGAACGCGGCGTTGAGATGCGCCGCGAGCCGCGTGAGGCTGAAGCGCATCCGCCCCTCCCCGCTCTGCATCGCGGCGCGCAGGCTGAGCAGCAGGTCGTAGTGCACGCCCGCGTGCGTGAAGAGCCACCCGGCATGGGCGAAGGCCGCCTGCACCCGGCCCTCCAGCGCGTCGGCGCGGATACGCGCAGCCAGCTTCTCCGGCTCCGGGAAGTCGGCGAGCTGGAAGTAGCCCTCGAGGAGCGCCACCTCGTGATTGCCCAACAGCCGCACCACGCGGCCTTTCCCCTTGCGCGCGCGCACCTGCAGGTCGGCCAGGAACTCGTAGGTGGCGATGGAGTCGGGGCCGCGGTCGATCACATCGCCGAGCTGAACGAGGATCGCGCGACCGCCGCGCCAGGAGTCTCCCTCCAGGAGGCCGGCGTGGCCGAGGATGGCGCGGAACGCGTCGAGGCTTCCATGCAGGTCGCCGAGGACCACGGTGCGCAGGGGATCGCGACGGGGAGCCATCGCGCAGAGCATGATCGCGGATCCGCGAATCGGCAACCGGAAACCGCGCGGCGGACTTGGGGGCCGGTCCCGCTTGCACTACAATGCGCGCCGGGAGGACGCATGGACGACCGGACCTTCGAGAACATCGTGCGCAGAGCGGTGGAGGGGCTGCCTCCGCAGTTCAAGGAGGCCCTCGCCAACATCGACATCGTCATCGAGGACTTCGCGGATCCCGAGATCCTCGAAGACATGGGGGTGGAGCCGCCGCTGCTCGGACTCTACCAGGGCATCCCGCTCCCCGAGCGCGCTCTGGGGGAGACGGATCTCCCCGACAAGATCTCCCTCTACCGGGGTGAGTTCGAGCGCATGGGCCTGCGCGGCAAGGAGCTCATCGAGGAGATCCGCATCACCGTTCTCCACGAGATCGGCCATTACTTCGGGCTCGACGACGACGCCATGGAAGAGATGGGGTACTGATGACGCATCCCAAGACCCCGGGCGCGGGCTCCCTGCGCCTGGCCGCGGTCCAGATGGAGCCGCGGATCGGGGAGACCGGCCGCAACATCGACGCGGGCATCGACTGGATGCGGCAAGCGGCCGCCGCCGGCGCGCGGTTGGTGGCCTTCCCCGAATGCTCCCTCACCGGCTACTGCTTCAAGGACCGCGCCGAGGCCTGGGAGGCCGCCCTGGAACGCGACGGCGCCCCCATGCAGCGGCTCGCCGGCGCCGCCGCAGAACTCGATGTCTTCGCCGCGGTGGGATACCTGGAGCGGATCGGCGGGGACGCCGCTCCTGGACAGAACCGCCCCGCGGATGGGCGGATCGCCAACTCGGTCTCCATCCTCGGCCCGCGCGGTCCGGTGGCGCATTACCGCAAGACCCACCTCCCGCACCTCGGCGTGGACCGCTGGGTGGATCCCGGTTGCGAGCCGTTCACGGTCCACGAGGTGGCGGGACTCAAGGTGGGGCTCCTCATCTGCTACGACGCTTCCTTCCCCGAGGCGACCCGCGCCCTCGCGCTGGCGGGAGCGGACCTGGTGCTCCTGCCCACCAACTGGCCCGAGGAGGCGGTGGCCAAGGCGGACTGGCTCCCCAACACCCGCGCCTACGAGAATGTCATCTACTTCGCGGCGGTGAACCGCGTGGGGACCGAGCGCGGCTATGTCTTCCACGGGAAGAGCCGCGTCTGCGGGCCGGCCGGGGAGGTTCTCGCCCAGGGGCCCGCGGACACGGAGGCCATGCTTCTGGCCGACATCGACCCCCTGCGTTCCCGCACCAAGAGGATCGTGCGCCGGGAAGGGGAGTACTGGGTGGACCGCATCGGGCAGCGGCGCGAGGACCTCTACCGGCTGAGCGCGCCCCCGCCGGAGAACGACGCCTCGTGAAGCCCGCGCTGGAGATGCGCCCCGGCTTCGGCGCGGCTCTCGCCCTGCTCTGCGCCGCGATCACGGGCGGAGCCTTCATCGCCGCCAAGCCCGTGCTGGACTACCTGGATCCCCTATCCTTCAGCATCAGCCAGTTCGCCCTGGCCTCTCTGTTCTCGCTCCTCTGGCTCCTCGCGCGCCGGGGCACGGCGGATCTGCGGCGGGTGACCCCAGGGCAGTGGACCTTCCTGATCGTGGTCTCGCTCCTCTTCCTGGGCGCCGTCTACACCACCTGGATCGCGATCTCGCTCATCCCCGTCACCTCCGCGAGCCTGCTGAGCCGCCTGGAGGTCCTGTTCACCGTGTTTCTGGGCATGGCCCTCCTCGGCGATCGCTTCACGCGGCGCGAGACTCTGGGCGCGATCGTCATGCTGCTGGGGGTCGTCGTCATCCGCTACCAGGCGCCGCCGTCGTTCTCCGCCGGGTTCTGGATGGTGGTTCTCGCCAGCGCGCTCTTCGGCGTCACGGAGGTGCTGGTCAAGACCCGGGTACACGCGATCCCGCCCGATGTGTTCACCTTTGCCCGCAACGCACTGGTCTTCCTGTTCTTCGTGCTGGGGGCCCTGTGGCGGGTGGCGATGGGCGAGCATGCGGGGTGGAGCGGCCTCGCGGACTGGCAGGGCATCCGGCGCGGACTCCCGCTCATCGTGGTGGCGGCGCTGGTGGGGCCGTTCCTGGCCCGAACGATCTACATGTACTCTCTGCGGCATCTCGAGGTGTCGCGCGCCGCGTTGATCAGCCAGTCGCAGCCGCTCTTCGTGGCTCTCTACTCATCCATCCTCCTCCACGCGCTGCCGAGCCGGCGCGAGTGGATGGGGGGCGTGCTCATCCTGGCCGGTGCGCTCCTGCTCGTGCAGTGGCGGCACGGCATGTCCTGGTGGCGAACCCTGCGGGGCCACGCCGGCGCCGCGGAAGAGGCGCGCCCGTGACTTCCGCCAAGGAGACTCCGCAATGATCGAGACCCTCGGCGCAGTGATGCCCGAATCCAGCGGCCCCATTCTGGTGTCCATCCTGGCCGGAGTCGCCCTGGCCGCGGCGGCGGGGCTGCGCGCGTTCCTGCCCCTCCTGGTGGTGGGTCTCGCCGCGCGGTGGGGATGGATCCACCTGGACCCGAGCTTCGCCTTCCTGTCCGAAGGGGTCGCGCTGGGGGCCCTTGCCGCCGCCGCCGTGATCGAACTCGCGGCGGACAAGATCCCCTTCGTGGACCACATCCTGGATGTGGGCTCCACCTTCGTCCGCCCGGCGGCGGGATTCGTGGCCGCGGCGGCGGTGATGGTGGATCTGCCCGGGCCGGTGTCCGTCGCCCTGGCGCTCTTCTTCTCGCTGCTCTCCCTGGGCACCCACCTCGGGCGCGCCAAGGCGCGGGTCGGTTCGACCGTCACCACCGCGGGCTGCGGCAACCCCTTCCTCTCCGCTTTCGAGGACTTCATGGCCGGCGCGCTGGCCTTCCTGGCCGTGCTGGCGCCGATCCTGGGCGTGATCCTGGTCGTGGTGGTGATCGTGCTCCTCGCGCGCCTCCTGCGGCGGCTGCGCCCGCGGGCGATCTAGGAGGAGGCGCTTTCGGGGACCTGCCGAGGCCGCCCGGGCCCTTCCCGCGGTCACTCGGGCAGCCCCCGCAGCTCCGTCCGCCGCTTCCACAGCTTGTAGATCGCGGGGTAGACGAGCAGCTCAAGCAGGAACGAGGTGACGAGCCCGCCCAGCATCGGGGCGGCGATGCGCTTCATCACATCGGCCCCCGCCGAGGTGGACCACATGATGGGCAGGAGCCCCATGAAGGCCGCCGTCACCGTCATCATCTTCGGGCGCACGCGCTTGACCGCGCCGTGCACGATGGCCTCGTCGAGGTCCGCCACGGTCTTCAGGAGTCCCGAGCTGCGGTAGCGGTCGTAGCTCAGGTCGAGGAAGAGCAGCATGAAGACCGCGGTCTCGGCATCCAGGCCGAGCAGCGCGATCATCCCCACCCAGGCGGCGATGGAGACATTGTAGTCGAGGAGGTGGAAGAGCCAGATCGCGCCCACCGCGGAGAAGGGCACGGCCAGCAGCACCACCAGCGACTTGAAGAGGGAGCGGGTGTTCGCGTAGAGAAGCAGCAGGATCAGGAAGAGCACGGCCGGGACGACCAGCCTGAGGCGCTCCTCGACCCGCAGCATATTCTCGTACTGCCCGCTCCACTGGATCACATAGCCCGGGGGCGGGTCCAGCTTCTCCCGCAAGAGCCGCTTGGCGTCCTCGACATAGCGCCCGATGTCGCGCCCGGCGATGTCGACGAAGACATACCCGGCGAGGAACCCGTTCTCGTCGCGGATCATGGCGGGGCCGCTCGCCAGGCTCAGCTCCGCGAGCTGGCCCAGCGGCACCTGGGCGCCCGTGGGAGTCGGCACCAGGACGCGCCCCAGACCGGTCATGTCCTCGCGCAGCTCGCGGGGGTAGCGCAGGTTGACGGGGTAGCGGGCGCGTCCCTCGACGGTGGTGGTGATGTTCTCGCCTCCCACGGCGCTCATCACGACCATCTGCAGGTCGTCGATGGTGAGGCCGTGGCGCGCGAGCTGGTCGCGGCGCGGCTCGATGTCCACGAAGTAGCCGCCGGTCACCCGTTCGGCGAAGACGCTGCGGGTCCCGGGCACCTCGCGGACGATGCTCTCGATGCGCGCGCCCAGCTCTTCGATCACCGCGAGGTCGGACCCGAAGACCTTGATCCCCACCGGCGTCCGCATGCCGGTGGTGAGCATGTCGATCCGCGCCTTGATCGGCATGGTCCAGGCGTTGGTGACCCCCGGGATCCGCAGCGCCGCGTCCATCTCGGCGACCAGCTCGTCCCAGGAGATCCGGTCGGGCCAGATCGGCCGCAGGAGCGGCGTCATCCACTCGGGCACCCATGAGGAGTACCACCGCGGCTTGGGAC
>CAZWKH010000069.1:0-9984 GCA_964633885.1 uncultured bacterium
GAGGGAGCGGCGGCGGCTACGCTCCGTGCGGCCGAGGCCGCCGGCCACATCGGGGAGCGGGCCGTCGTCTGCGGCACCGTCGCCGGCGCCGCGCATTTCGACCGCCTGCGCGGAGAACCCACCTTTCTCAACTTCGATCGCCCTTACCCCGAGCAGAGCTTCACGGTGGTGATCTGGGGAGAGAACAACCGGAAGTTCGAGCGCCCCCCGCACCTGCTCTTCGCCCGCAAGGAAGTCTGCGTCACCGGAACCGTCGTGAACTACAAGGGAAAGCCGCAGATCGAAGTCCGCGACCCCGGGCAGATCACCATCCTGGCCCCGCGCTTCGACGGCGAGCGGTTCAGCTACGAGGAGCGGATCCTCTTGAAGGCGATGCTGGCCGGACTCGGCCATCCCTGCGACAGCGGGAGCGGGCAATGGGATCGCGGCGCCGACGACGCGTTGCGGGCGTTCCAGCGCGAGACCGGGCTGGAGGCCGAGGGGGAGCGAAGCCCGCAGACCCTGCGGGCCCTCGCGGAGGCGGTGGACCGCATGGCCCCGGGGGAGCCGGCGCGCGTCCTGAAGCTCCTGCTCCTCAACCTCGCTCAACGCGAGGAATCGGGGGCGAAGGAGAAGTCGGCCACCACCGGCAGGTGATCCGAGGCGACCGCGGTGTCTTCGCGAAGGAGCCCGGCATCGTCCAGGTACTCCTGCGGGAGGTCCGGGGTCCACAGCACGAAGCTGCGCTCGAGGCGCAGCACGCTGTCGGAGTAGACGATGTAGTCCAGCCGCCCCGGAGCGAAGGGCCCATCGTCCCCGCGCCAGGTATAGGCCTCCCCGCCGGTGAGGTGGTAGGGCATCGCGTCGGTGAGCGGGGTGCCGTCCCAGTCCGGCGCGGCCGAGGGACCATGGACCGCCGTGTCCGAGATCGCGCCGGCGAGCAGGGTGGCGAGCTGACGCGATTCCCCCACCAGGTTCATGTCGCCGGCGATCACGATCGGCGTGCCGCGACGGAGCCGGCCCGATCTCCCCGCGTCCCGCAACCAGGCCGCGATGGCGTCGAACTCGCGCCGCCGCCCCGCGTCGTCGTCGCAGCAGGGCGGATGGGGGTTGATGACGAGGAGGTCCCCGCCCGGGGCCGCGATGAGCGCCCAGCTGCCCCTCCCCGCCTCGCCGACCGGCCCGGAGTCCCGGATGGGATGGCGGCTCAGGATGGGTCCCTGTCCCGATCCCGCCACATGCCAGGAGGAGCCGGGGAGGAACCCGGCCACCAGCGCCCGGGTCTCCTCCAGCGAGTGCCGGTAGATTTCCTGCAGGCTCAGCACTTCGGGATCCAGAGCGCGGAGGATTCTCCGGAACGGCTCCGGCCGCTCGAAGCAGCCGTCGAAGAGGACATTGTAGGTGAGAAGCCGCAAATGCCCGGGATCCTCGCGGGAGAGCGCCGCGGGCTCGGGGACCTCGAGAGCGCGGTCGGAAAGGGGAAAGGCGAGCCTGCCGGTGGAGGAGCCGGGCCCCGGGCGTTCCCCCCGTCCTTCGCGATCCTCGAACCGGAGCAGGAGCGCCGCCGAATCGCCGGGCGCGAAGGACGCCCCCGCGATGGAGACGGCGCGGTCGACGGACAGCTCGAACCGGGTAGCGGAGAGGGTCGGCCCCTGCCGCAGATCGATCCCGGACTGGGTGATCCGGATCGGGAGGCCCATCACGACGGCGCGTCCTTCCTTCTCCCCGAAGGACCATCGGATGTCTGCGCCCATGCCCTCCAGGGGCAGTCCTGTGGCGGCGTCTCCGTCCAGATCCAGGTAGAGGACGATCCCGGAGTCCCGCTGGAGAAGGGTCTCGTGGCGCAGCTCGAAGCTCACCGCGATGCGGCGCGGATCGGCCCGGGCCCAGACGCGCGTGATCGCCGCGGATGGAAGATCGTGCCCGCCCTGGGCTCCGGCTCCGGCGCTTTCGAATCGCAGGTCCCCGGGCCCCCAGTCGTCGAAGCGTCCCTCGATGACGATCCCGCCAGCTGCGGACGGCGTGGACAGGGCCAGGCCGAATGCGGCGAGCAGGAGGACCCGGCCCCGGTGGCCCATGGGTGCCGCGCCAGCGGAGGCGCTAGGTCCTCGCCGTTCCCCAGCGGCTGTGCAACCAGCGCTCGCCGGGCGAGAACAGGAACTTGTTGGCCAGCACTCCCACGGCGACGATCACGAGCATGATGCCGATGACCTGCTCCATCGCGTGCAGCTCCCGCCCATAGTGGAGGAGATGGCCGAGGCCGAAGCCGGTGAGGATGGTCACATAGATCTCCGCCGCCATGAGGGAGCGCCACGCGAAGGCCCAGCCCTGCTTCATCCCGGTGATGATGAAGGGGAGCGAAGCAGGGAAGGTCACCCGGAGCCAGGTGTGCATCCCCTTCGAGCCCATGGTGCGTGCTGCCCGCGCGTAGATGGGCGGCACCGAACTCACCCCATCCGAGGTGGCGAGCAGGATCGACCAGACGGTTCCCATGATGACCACGAAGAGCATGGCCGTCTCGGTCTGGCCGAACCACAACAGCGCCAGCGGCACCCAACAGACGCTGGGCAGGGTCTGCAGCCCCAGGGCCATCACCCCGAGGGTGTCTCTGGCGAGGCGCGACCGCGCGCAGAGGAGCCCGAGCGGCAGCCCGACCACGATCCCGATCACATATCCGGACAGGAGGCGGCGCAGGGTCACCAGGGTCGCCGCCGGCAGGCTGCCGTCGACGGTGGACCGGCCGAGGTACTGGATCACCCGCAGCGGCGAAGGCAGGATCACCGGCGACCAAATGCCCAGAAGCGCCAGGGCCTGCCACACCACCACGGCGCCGGCGAAGAAGGCCAGAGCCACCCGGGTGTCCCGTCTCACGACGCTGCCTCCGCGGGGGCCGGGGCGAGGTACTCCCGCAGCGTCGTCATGATCTTCGTCGCGTGGCTGGCCAGCTCCACGCTGTTGATGTCGCGGGGGCGGGGCAGGTCGATCGGGAACTGGTTGCGGATGCGGCCTGGATGCGGCGAGAACACGGCCACGCGGTTCCCCAGGCAGACCGCCTCGCGGACATTGTGCGTGACGAAGAGGATGGTCTTGCGCCGCTCCTCCCAGATGCGCTGGAGATCCCCGTAGAGCTGCTCGCGGGTGAGCGCGTCGAGCGCGGCGAAGGGCTCATCCATGAGAAGCACGCTGGGATTGGGAGCCAGGGCGCGGGCCAGCGCCACCCGTTGCTTCATCCCCCCGGAGAGCTCGTGGATGTTCGCCTTGTGGAACTTCTCGAGCCCCACGAGCTTCAGATAGAAGGCGGCCACTTCCTTGCGGTCCTTGCGCCGCAATCCCGGCTTGAGCTTGAGGCTGAACATGACATTGCCCAGCACATCCAGCCAGGGGAACAGCGCGGACTCCTGGAACATGAGCATGCGGTCGCGTCCCGGTCCGCCCACCGGTTTTCCATCCGCGAGAACCCGGCCCCGGTCCGGCATCTCGAGCCCGGCCACGATGTTGAGGAGCGTCGACTTGCCGCAGCCGCTGGCCCCCACCAGGCACACGAACTCTCCCTCGTTCACGGTGAGGCTGATGTCGTCGAGCGCGTGCACGGTCGCCCTGCGGGTCTGGAAGGTCTTGCTGACATGCTCGACCGCGAGCTTGGAGGCCTGGGTGTTCCGGACCTGCTCGCGCCAGGCCATCAGGGGAGCTCCACCAGCCGCGAGATGTCCACATCGGCCGACAGGAACCCGGATGCCTGGGCGTCCTTCAGGAACAGCCCGAACGCGGCGGGGGACACATCGGCGGTGAAGTGCAGCCGGGGCCAGGCGTGCGCGATCAGCTCCGCGGCAATGGCGTGCTGCATCTCCGCGCTCAGTTCCTCCCGGACCAGTCTCTGGGCCTCTTCCGGGTTGTCGACGATCCACTGCGTGAGCTCCCGGTGGGCCGCCGCGAAGGCGCGGACGAGCTCGGGGGACTTCCCCCGCGCGCGGACGCTGGCGGCGAGGACCGTGGTGAGAGCGTCGGGCTGCTCGAGAAGGATCCGGCCCCCGGCTTCCATCTCGAGGCGGGACACCCAGGGCTCCACCGTCCACACTCCGGCCAGGTCGCCGCGGCTGAAGAGGGTGAGCTGATCGGGGTTGGCGGTGGGCACCACGAGGACATCGCCGCCCGTCTCCGTGACCTTGAGCCCATCGGCGGTGAGCCAGGCCCGGCAGGCTACATCCTGGGTGTTCCCGAGCTGCGGTGTGGCGATCCGCAGGCCGCGGAAGTCCGCGGGGCCCTGGATGCCGGCCTCTCCCCGCACCACCAGCGCCGCGCCGCCCTCGGCGGCGCCCGCGATGACCCGGATCTCCTGCCCCTCGGAACGGATATGCGCGTTGATCGCCGGGTTGGGCCCCACATAGGTGATGTCGAGGGATCCGTTGAGCAGGGCCTCCATCGCGGTGGGCCCCGCGTTGTAGACGAACCACTCGATGGCGACGCCCTCGCCGAGCCGCTTCTCGAACCAGCCCTGGCCGCTGCGGCTCATGGCATGGGCGACGAGCCCCTGGGCGTGGGTGATGTTCGGGAAATGGCCGACGCGCAGGACGGTGCGTCCGGCGGTTTCCTCGCGGCCCTTCCCACCGCATCCGACTAGGACCGTCAGCAGCGCGGCGCAGAGAACCCCCGCCGCGATCGACCGAATGAGGATCATGCGCCTCATCGCAACCTCCTTGTGTTTCCGCCCCGCTTGCCGCCGGCGGCAAGCGACATGGCCGCGACCTCGGCGAGCGTGCGCCGGTCGAGCACCTCGACCATGGCCTCCCGCAGCTCGCTCATGAGCATCCGAAGCCCGCAAGTTGTCTCGTCCGGACAGGTGCAGCGCGCGTAGGCGATCCGGCTGACGCAGGAGACGGGCGCGATGGTCCCGTCCATGAGCCGGATGATCTCGCCCACGCGGATCCGCTCGGCGGGCACCGCGAGATAATAGCCTCCGCTGATGCCGCGCTTGCTGTCCAGGTACCCCGCTCGCTTGAGTTGGAGGAGGATCTGCTCGAGGAAGCTCTGGGGGATGCGCTCGGTGTCCGCGAGATCGCGGATGCTCAGCATGGAGCGCCCGGACGCCGTCTCGGCGCTCAAGCGGATGAGGATGCGGAGTGCGTACTCGCCGCGCTTCGAGAGCTTCATGGATTCCCCGGAGGGAGTGATGCGGGGTGTATGTTGACTGCTTAAGTCAACATTATGGGGGAGGGTGGGCGCAAGCGTTTTCCTGTCCCGGCGGGGCAGATTTCGCTACGCGGCGCCGATCACAATGATAACTGCTTGTGCAACATGTGGTTACGGCGTGCCGCAGCCGCCGGACCGGCCCCTGTGCTACCTTCAGGACCCAGCCCAGACATCGCCGGAGCGGGACTGCGCGGATTTCGCTACGGCCCAAACGGAACGCGGACGAAAACCTCTGGAGGGGGGGATTCGCCTGCGCATCGCGTGCCCTCGTTCGCCTTCCCCCAGGGCCACCGCGTTCCCGGATCGACCATGATCAAGTTCTTCCATGTCTCCAAGACCTATCGCAAGGGTGCGCCGCCCGCGCTCGTGGATGTGAACCTCACCCTGGAGGACGGCGAGTTCGTCTTCCTGGTGGGGCCCAGCGGCTCGGGCAAGACGACGCTCCTGAAGCTCATCCACATGGAGGTCATGCCCACCGAAGGCGAGGTCGTGGTGGCGGGCTTCACCACGCGCGGCATGACCCGCAAGAAGATCCTCACCCTGCGCCGGCGGGTCGGTGTGGTCTTCCAGGATTTCCGGCTCCTCCACGACCGGTCCGTGTACGAGAATGTGGCCTTCCCGCTGAGGCTCTTCGGCGAGTTCAACGACCGCGAGATCGCCCAGCGCGTCAACCAGGTGCTGGACCAGGTGGGGCTGCTCCACAAGTCGGAGGACCGGCCGCGCGAGCTGTCGGGGGGCGAGCAGCAGCGCATCGCCCTGGCCCGCGCGGTGGTGAACCGGCCCTTCGTGCTTCTGGCCGACGAGCCCACCGCGAATCTCGACCCGCGCACCTCGGACGAGATCACGGGCATCATCCAGCGAATCCACGCCGAGGGCACAGCGGTCCTTCTCGCCACCCACAAGATGGAGCTGGTGATGAACTCCGGCGAGCGCTATGTCCGCATGGACGGGGGCGCGATCGTCGAGGACTGGGTCGATCCGCTGCGGGGGGTGCGATGAACCCGAGAACGCTGCGGTATCTGGTGAACGAGGGGGGTCGCGGCATCCGCCGCCACCGGGTGATGGCGTTCACCGCGATCGTGACGATGTCCGCGAGCCTCCTCGTGTTGGGCGTGTTCCTCGTCGCCTCCTACAACATGCGCCAGGCACTGGCCCGGCTCGAGGAGCGCAAGGAAGTCGTGGTCTACCTGCGGGAGGGCGTCGCCGAGGACGACCGGACCCTCTTCGAGGAGCGGCTGAAGCTCCACCCCGCCGTGGTGGGCGCGCGCTTCGTGTCCAAGGATGAGGCCTGGGAGGAGTTCTCGGCCTCGATGCACGCGGAGGGGCTCACCGACGCCGTCGGGCGCAATCCCCTTCCCGACGCCTACCACCTGGTCCTCGCGCCGGACCGGCGGGACGCGGCGACCATCGCCGGGCTCGCGTCGGAGGTCGGAACCTGGGACGAGGTGGAGGAGGTGGTGACGGGAGGCGAGTGGGTGGGACGGCTCGACCGTTTCGCGCGCTCGGTGCTCCTCTTCACCGCCGCCATCGGCCTCGCGGTCGCTCTCTCCATCGTCGTCATCGTCGCCAATACGGTCCGGCTGACCGTGCTCGCGCGCCAGGATCTCATCCACACCATGAAGTCGGTGGGGGCGAGCGAGACCTTCATCCGCATCCCGTTTCTGAGCGAAGGAGTCATGCAGTCCGCTCTGGCCGGCGTGGTCTCCCTGGCCGCCCTCTACGGCGCCACCGCGTTTCTCTCCAGCCGCGTCGCCGACCTGCAGTTCATCTCGCCCTCCTGGTGCCTGGGGTTCCTGGGATCGGCGGTGGTGCTGGGGTTTCTGGGCAGCGCCCTCTCGGTGCGGAATGTCCTGAGGCAGGCGGGGCTCTGAGCGTGGGCCGGCCGCTCCTGCTCGCGCTGGCCGCCGCGGCGGCGCTTGCCGTCGCGGTCCCCTCGGGGGGGCCGGCCCGGGCCGTCGCCCAGACCCAGCCCCAGAGCTACGACGACGCCATCCGCAGCCAGAAGCAGCAGCTGGAGGCGTTGCGCAAGGAGGCCGAGGCCACCCGTGCGAGGGCTCGGGAGCTGGGCAAGCAGGAGCAGGGCGTCCTCTCGAAGCTCAACCGGGCGGAACAGGCCATCGCCGCCACAAGGGAGTACCTGCGCCGCCTCGAGGAGCGCGAAACCCTTCTCGAGATCGACATCCAGGGCACCGAGCGGGAGCTGACCAAGGCGCAGACGCTCCTCGCCGCCCTCCGCGAGCAGCTCGCGCGGCAGCTCCGCTTCTCCTACATGCACGGCAAGGCGCGGACCCTGGAAGTGGTGTTCTCGGCCGCCACCTTCGGTCAGCTCCTGGAGCGGGGAGCGTTCCTGAGCCGGGTGCTCCACGAGGACGAGAAGCTCATCCTGGAGGTCGAGGAGCAGCAGGCCAAGGTGGAGGACACCCTGGCGCGGCTGCGCGGCAAGCAGCAGGAGGTGCAGGAGCTCCGGGACGAGAAGGAACGCGAGCGCCGGCAGTACGAATCCCTGAAGGGGGAGCGGGAGCGGGACCTGGTCAAGGTGCGCAGCGAGAAGCAGGAGCACGAGCGGGCGGCCCGGGAGCTGGAGGCGGCGGCCAAGCGCATGCAGGGGGTCATCGCCGAGCTCGAGCGCAAGCGCCTCGAGGCGTTGCGCCGCAAGAGCCCGGTGCAGGACGAGCTCGACCGGAACGACTTCGGTAAGAACCGCGGGCGTCTCCCCTGGCCGGTGGAGGGGGAGATCCTGGACGCCTTCGGCCGCCACGAGCACCCCAAGTACAAGACGGTCACCCTCAACAACGGCGTGGACATCGCGGCACCGGTGGGGACGCCGGTGCGCTGCGTCGGCGACGGCGTGGTGGACCTCGTCCAGTGGATCTCGGGCTACGGCCAGACCGTGATCGTCAACCACGGGCGCGGGTTCTACACCATCTACGCCCACCTCTCCTCGGTCTCGGTCCGGGAGGACGACCGGGTGGTCCCCGCGCAGCTGATCGGCGCGTCCGGGGATACGGGCAGCCTCAAGGGTCCGTGCCTGCACTTCGAAGTCCGCGAAGCGGGGGCCGCGCAAGACCCGGCGGGTTGGCTGCGATAGATCCGTCCGTTTGCGGTATATTGGTCCGGCGTTTTCCGATGGTCGGCGAACCCGCGAACAGGATCAGGAGAGCATGAGCCAGCTACGAGCCCGCATTCTCGGGACCGGCTCCTATGTGCCGCCCCGGGTGGTCACCAACGAGGACCTCACCAAGATCATGGACACCACCGACGAGTGGATCGTCCAGCGCACCGGCATCCGCGAACGGCACTGGGTCGAAGGACCGACCACCACCTCGGACCTCGGCATGGAAGCCGCCGGCCGGGCGATGGCGGCGGCGGGCGTGACCAAGGAAGAGATCGACATGATCTTCTTCGCCACGCTGAGCCCGGATTACGAGTTCCCGGGCACCGCGGCCTTCTTCCAGGCCAAGCTGGGCGTCGTGGGTATCCCCGCCATCGATGTCCGCCAGCAGTGCACGGGCTTCCTGCACACCATGGCCTTCGCGGACCAGTTCATCCGCACGGGGTTCGCGCGCAAGGTTCTGGTGATCGGCGCGGAGATCCACTCCAAGGGACTCGATGTCTCGACCCGCGGGCGCGACCTTGCCGTTCTCTTCGGCGACGCAGCGGGGGCGGCGGTGATCGGGGCCACGGAGGTGAACGATCCACGGCGGGATCCGCACATCTTCTCCACCCACATCCACATGGACGGCCGCTTCGCCCGGGAGCTGTGGGCCCAGGCGCCCTCCCAAGCCTACGACGGCCCCCGCATCACCCACGAGATCCTCGACCGCGGCGAGCATTTCCCGAGGATGAACGGGCGCACCGTCTTCATGCACGCGGTCAAGAAGATGCCGGAGGCGGTGCTGGAAGCGCTGGACAAGAACGGCATGACCCTCGACGATGTGGACCTCTTCATCTTCCACCAGGCCAACCTGCGCATCAACGAGGCGGTGACGCGCGAGTTGGGCGTGCCTCCGGAGAAGGTGTTCAACACCATCCACCGCTTCGGCAACACCACCGCGGCCACCATCCCGCTCGGCCTCGACGAGGCGGTGAAGGCCGGCCTGCTCAAGCCGGGGATGCTGGTGTCCTTCGCGGCCTTCGGGAGCGGCTTTACCTGGGGGTCTGCGCTGGTCCGCTGGTAGCCTGCGATTTGCCGTTGCGGGTGGCCATGGCGTACGCGATCAGACCGAGGCCCACGAAGAGCGCCGGGAACGCCCAGATCTTCAGGAACAGGAGGAATTGCCGGAAGTCGGTGTCCTGCACTTCGCCGGTGAGCCCGTAGGTCGAGGCCAGGAGCCCGAGCCCAATGCCCGTCCAGACCACGCCGTGCAGTCCCGTCCCGCGGGCGCGCTTGGGCTTGGGTTCCTCCTGCGTGTCGAGCAGGGCGCGGGGGAGTTCCGTCTGCCCCATCTCGATGGCCTTGAGCCGCTCCTTGTGCAGGGCTTCCCGTTCCTTCACCTTGCGCACGGCGTTGGCGATCATGGCCGTCATCGGGATGAGAAAGAAGAAGAGCATGACGATGACAGGTCCGGCTTCCATGGCTGTGCGAGCCTCGCTTTCCTGATGATGTCCGGGCCGCGCCGAGGCCGCCCCGGCGGGCCATCCGTCCACCCGATGGACACCGGCGGCCGGGCCCCGGTTGCAGGGAAGGCGGTGCAACCGGCGGGGCCTCGGTGGGGTCCAACCGGACGAGACTCCGCCTGGACGCGACCGCAAGGGGGACCTGTTGGGGAGCCTGCTCGCAGTGGCTGAAGAACCGGCGCCCACGGCGCAGACCCTGCT
>CAZWKH010000070.1:0-679 GCA_964633885.1 uncultured bacterium
GCGCGTGGGCAAGAGCCGGGTGGCGGTAACGAACTCCCTCCGCCTCCTTTCCCTGGAACCCGAGTACCGGGAGATGATTTCACGCGGGACCCTCACCCCGGGACATGCGCGCGCCCTGCTTGGCGTGCAGGAGGGAACGGCGCGTCGCCGTCTCGCCAACGACATCGTGAAGCAGGGGCTTTCCGTCCGTCAGGCTGAGCTGCGCGCGCAGGGGCAGAGGCCGACGGCGGCGCGCCCCGCGGCACGGCGCCGGTCGCATCCCGCGCTCGGCGTCTGGGAGGAGCGGTTGCGGACCCGCTTCGCCACCCAGGTGCGCATCGCCGGGGGCCTCGGCCGCGGCCGCATCGAGATCCAGTACTTCAGTGAAGAGGATCTCGAGCGCATCCTGGAATTGAGCGGCGTCGGCACGGGGCTCTAGGAGACTCGCGTGAGCCAGGACGCGTCGCACGCGAACCACATCTCGGTCATCATTCCCCGCTCCGGGGGGCGAAAGCCGGTAGTGCTGAGCGTCGGGCGGGCCTGGGCCTGGGTGGGGACGATTCTGATCCTGGCGTTGCTTGCGGCGGCGGCTGTCGCAGTGATGACCTACGCCCGGACCATGCGGCGGCTGCATGACTACTCGACTCTGGCCGTCGAGGTGGAGACGCTCCGGCGTCAGAATCAGGCGGTGAAGGAGCTC
>CAZWKH010000070.1:689-9932 GCA_964633885.1 uncultured bacterium
GAGTCCGAACTGAAGGACCTGCGCGAGCTCCAACAGCAGATGCTCCACCTGGCGGGCATCAGGCCGGCGCTGGGAACCGAGGGGGAGGAAGCGGCCGACCTCCCCATGGACGAGGGGGGAGAAGCGGCCCCGATCCTCATCTTCTGGCCCGTGGAAGGGGAGATCCTGCGCGGCTACGATCGCGACCATCGGGGCGTCGATATCGCCGCCCCGCGCAAGCGCTCCGTCGTCGCGGCGGGCGCGGGGAAGGTGACGCAAGCGGCGAGGGACAGGCAGCTCGGCCTGCGCATCGCCATAGCCCATGACGATTCGCTGATGACGGTCTACGCGAGCAACGAGGTGAACCTCGTCGCTCCCGGTGATTCGGTAGAGGCGGGGCAAGTGATCGCCCTCGTCGGGTCCTCTCCGGAGAACACGACGCCCCACCTCCATTTCGAAGTGTGGAAGGGAAGCACACCCATGAGGCCTCGGGACGCCATCCCGGACCTCTTTCCCGACGATGCTCCGGGGAGCCAATAGGAGGAGCCATGGCAATGTTCGGATCCAAGGACAAGGAACAGGTGATGCCCGCCGCCCCGAGCAGTGGAGCGAAGGAGAAGCGCGTCAACAGCTTGATCGGGGAGGGCGCCACCTTCAGCGGGACCCTGCGCGTCGACGGGAGCCTCGTCATCCACGGCGAGTTCGAGGGGACCATCAGCTGCACGGACTCTCTGGTGGTCGGCAAGACCGGCCGCCTCAAGGCGGAGATCGATGTCCAGAGCGCCACCATCGCGGGGCGCGTCGAGGGGCGCGTCTTCGCCAAGGAGCGGGTGGAGCTTCAGATGGGCAGCCACTTTCTGGGTGATGTCCATTCCCGGTCCTTCGTCATCCAGGACGGCGTGTTCTTTCAGGGCAACTGCTCCATGGGAGAAGGACAGAAGAGCGGTCCGCTCCCGAAGGATCCAGCCGGTACGGGCTCCAAGCAAGAACTGGGGATCCTCAAGCAGTCGTGACCGTAAACAAACAGGACAGATCGGCGCCTGTGCATAACCCGGGGCTGATGTGGAAAACCCATAACGCGATGTTAGTCATCGGGTTAATTGCGGCACAAGCCATCCGGGCGGTGTCTTTTCAACATGACAGAGGAGGCTGGCCCCGGCCTGAGAGCCGGGTCTCGCGCGCCGGGAAGGGGCCGGCCCTCGCGGGGAGGTTACTGTGATCGTGTCCGCCAAGACCAAGTGGATCCTCGCCGGCATCGGCGTTTTCCTGGTGCTGGTCATCGCGATCCAGAACATCGGGCAAATCCAGATCCGGTTCCTCTTCTGGAGCGCGAGCACCGACAAGCTCTTCCTGATCCCGTTCCTCTTCCTCTGCGGGGTGGTGGTCGGGATGATCCTGCAGTGGGGGATCCACCGCAAACCGAAGTCCTCCGCGAAGTAGGGGGCGGCCCCGGGCCTGAACGCGACGGCGAAGTCCGGCGACCGCCCAGGGCGGCTGCCGCGGCGGGCTATCCCAGGATGGGGATTGTCGTCATGGCATGGGGAACGACGAGGACACGCGCTCTCTCTCCGAGTTCCGAGCGAAGCCGCGCCACGGCGCTCTCCGGACTTGCCGCCACTTGCAGGTGACACGCCGAGGCCTCGGCGGGCGCCGCGCAGGCGACCGTGAGGCATTGATAGCGCTCCAGGGCGCGCGCCACCATGAAGGCCCGCTGCCCCCCGGCCCCGAATCCCCAACGGCGCAGGCGCGCGACCACTTCACCCGGCGAGACGCCCGCCCGCATGCAGGCCAGGAACTCCTCCTCGCCGGGGCCTCGGCCCGCCCCCTCCTCACACCGCGCCGCGAGGAGAACCCACCCACCCTCGCGCAGGACCGGCCGGGGTCCGAAGGCGAGGTAGGTGAACGCCCGCGACGCCTGGTAGAGGTTCGCGTCCTTCGGTGCCCCGACTCCAGCCAGCACCGCGTCGAAGGGCTCCGTCCCCACGGGTACCCAGAGGAAAGGGGCCAGGCGGGTGGTCAGATCCTCCAGAACCGCGGTCGGAGCGCCGGCCGCGGCGGCCACCCCGCGCCGATCCCCGTCGAGCGCGATGTTCAGCGCGAAGCGCAGCCGGGCCTGCCGCGCGATCACCTCCAGAGCGGCGTGGAGCGGATTGCCCTCCAGGGAGCCGAGCCGGGTTCCGGGATGCTCGAGGAAAGGGATCGAGTGGAGCGCGCGAATGGTCTCCTCGCCGGCGCATCCGATCGCCACCGTCTTCCGTCCGCCGGAGAAACCGGCGTACTGATGGGGCTCCACGACCCCGGTGGAGACGAGGAGATCGCAGTCGGTCACGCGCCGGTGCAGCCGAAGCGGCACCGGCGTAGGGAGAGGCGGGGCCATGCCCTGCAGAGCCAGCGTTCCCAGATCGCGATAATCCTCCGCTTGCCCCCCCTGTGCATCCTCGATGCGCAATGCCTCCGCCAGCGCCCCCAGCTTGCCTTCGCGATCCTCCCGCGTGGTGTGGCGGTGCATGCCGAGCGCAACGAGCAGCGTGATGTCCTCGTCGCGCACCCCTCCCGCGCGCAGCTCCTCAATGAGGAGGGGAACCAGCAGGTGGTCCGGGCAAGGACGGGTGACATCGGTGACGGCGAGGGTCACCGAGGCGCCCGGGCGCGCCAGGTCACGCAGTCGCGGGCCCGAGACCGGGGCCCGGAGTGCGTCGCGCGCCATATCCGCAAGGGAACGGCTTCCCGTGGGGGTGGGCGGGTTCGCGAAACGCAGGGTCCACCCGTCCGGAAGCAGGAGATCGATCGATCCGGCGCCGTGCGGAAGCGCCACCCGATGCTCGGCCATGGCGCGGAGGGTATCACGCAGGCCGGGTTGGGGGCATAATGCGGACCTTGGCCCACCCAGCGCCCGCAGAGGACGAGGACCGTGATGAATAGTGTCACCGCAGATCGGATCCGCCGCTCCTCCGAGCGCGACAAGGAGGTGAACGGGGTCCTCTGGCGCGTACTGGTTCTCAACCTCCTCGTCTCGGGGCTCAAGCTGGTCTTCGGCTTTCTGTCCGGCGCGGTCAGCATGGTGGCCGACGGGTTCCACTCGGCCCTCGACGCGTCGAGCAATGTGGTCGGCCTGGTCGGCATGAAGCTGGCGCGCAAGGAGGCCGACCCCGAGCACCCCTACGGCCACCGCAAGTTCGAGGCCCTGGCTGCCCTGGCCATCGCGCTCTTCCTGTTCATCACCTGCTACGAGGTGCTCTCCCAGGTGGCGGCGCGGTTCCGCGCGGAGCACCATCTCACGCCGGGCCTGGCCACTTTCCTGGTGATGTTCTTCACCATGGGGGTCAACTTCGGTGTGTCGCGCTATGAGCGGCGCCGCGGCGAGAAGCTGCGCAGCCTCATCCTGCTCGCGGACTCGCGGCACACCCAGAGCGACATCTTCGCGAGCATGGGGGTCATCCTGTCCCTGGCTGCGGCGCGTCTTGGGTACCCCGCGCTGGACCTCGTCATGGCGGTCGCCATCGCCGGCTTCATCGCCTACTCCGGCTACCAGATCGTGAGCCAGGCCTTCACGGCTCTGGCCGATGCGCAGATGGTGGAGCCGGGGGTGGTGGTGGACATCGCGCTGGGCATCGACGGGGTGACCGATGTTCACCGCGTGCGCAGCCGCGGCCTGCCCGACGACATCCACATCGACCTGCATGTCCATGTCCCTCCCCAGACCAGCGTCGCCGACGCCCACCGGTTGGCCCATGAGGCCTCGCAGCGCATCCGCCGGGAAATCAAGGGGGTCACCGATGTCGTGGTGCATGTGGAGCCGGAGGGGGAGCACGAGGAATAGCGGCGTCTAATCCTTTGCTTTTCATGGGGTTAAAGCACGCGGTCGCCCCGTGCCGCCGCGGCATCATTTTTCTGGAACATTCCCCGGGGGAATCGGTAGTACACACCACGCAAGGCGAGATGCGAGAGCGGATCGCCTGACCGGTTTGGGGGCCTACCCTGTGGCATTGGTGCCCTCCGGATGGCGTCCATTTAGTCGGCGCTGTTAAGTCCGGTAGGCCACGGTGCAGATGGGGGCGGGACCCCCCTTTTTTCCCGGGTGGAGACCCGGCATTCAGAGGTACGCGAGACCTCCTATACCTCCGGTTCGAGTCAGGGACAGCAGAGTGGAGCAGCCGGCCGGCAGCGGCCGGCGAGGGAAAGCCCGCCCGGGACAGGCGGGCTTTCTCTTTTGGGGCAGGTAGCCGAGGCTCTCCGCATCCCCGCCCGGCGCTTGCCGGATTCCCGGTGCCGCGGCTGCCGATCGCGCGCTATGCCGCGCCCAGGCTCTGGTGGAACCAGCCGATCGTCCTGTCGATCGCCCGCAGGAGCGCGGGGGGCGACCCGGAGAAGGGGTGCGTGGCCCCGAAGGTGTGGTTCGCTCCCTCGATGAGAGCCTGGCGGGTGAGCCCCGGATCGGATGCGTGGGCTAGACGGGCCGCCTCCTCTACCGGGACCGATTCGTCGCGCGTGCCGTGCAGGATGAGGTAGGGGATGCGCAGGCGGCGGGCGGCCAGCACGGGGTCGTAGGCCTCGGCATGTGCGTCCAGATCGTCCAGGAATCCCACGCCCAGCTTGAAGACCTGGTGAGTGCGCGCGTTTTCGACTTCCACATAACCCTGCCGGCGCCAGAGATCCCGCGCCGCGTCATCGAAGCGCTGGAAGGTGGCCACTCCCGCCCAGGTGGCGAGGGAGCGCACCCGCGGATCGCGGCCCGCGCGGACCACAGCGACCCCGCCGCCTCGGCTGTGGCCCAGAAGGCCCAGCCGCCGGACATCCACGCCGCCAACGGGAATCTCCCGCCGCGCCACGGCCTCCAGCACCCGGCCGAGGTCGTCCAGTTCCTTGCCGATGGTGTTGGCCTCGAAGCGCTCGATCTCGGTAAAGTTCTGGAAGTCCTCGCCGATCCCCGACCCGGAGAAGTTGAAGGTCACCAACGCGAGCTTCTGCCCCGCGAATCGCCGGCCCAACTCCGGCCAGAATCCCCAGTCCTTGAATCCCTTGAAGCCATGGCACCCGACGATGACGGGAACCGCGCGCGGCTCCTCGGGAAGATAGATGTCGCCGGAGATTGCGCCGTGGGGGCCGTCGAGGATCCGGAAGGGGATAGGTGTCATGGCCGAGGATCTTGACGGAGGCGATGAGCGAGGGCAAGACGGCCGGCCGGATAGAAGAACGCCGCCACGGCAAGCTCGCTGGCCGCTGTAGCAAGCCTGCCCGCAGGATGGGGATCCAGCGGTGTGGCGGCACCCAGACTGTAGTCCGACCCGGCCGAGGGGTCAAGACATGAACCAAAAATTAAGGATTAGTCTGGCCAGGGCGTGGCAATGGGCATCCGCCGCCCGGTGCCGAAGGCCACCGGGGAGATCTTGAGCCCCGGGGCCGCCTGCCGCCGCTTGTACTCCGCCCTTGCGACCATCTTGAGCACCCCGCGCACCAGGTCCTCGGGGAGGCCCTTCGCCACCAGTGACTCCACGCTGCGATTTTCCTCCACGGCGCCCTCCAGGATACGGTCCAGAAGCGGGTAGGGCGGGAGGGTGTCCTGATCCTTCTGGTCGGGCTTGAGTTCCGCGGAGGGTGGCTTGACGAGGGTGCTCCGCGGGATGATCTCGCGCTCGCGGTTCATCAGGTGGGACACCGCATAGACCGTGGTCTTGGGCAGGTCGCTGATCACCGCGAGCCCGCCGGCCATGTCGCCGTAGAGGGTGCAGTAGCCCACCGCCATCTCGCTCTTGTTGCCGGTGGAGAGGAGGAGGTGGCCGAAGCGGTTGGAGAGAGCCATGAGGAGAAGCGCGCGGGCGCGGGCCTGCAGGTTCTCCTCGGGCAGGCCGGGAGGAGCGCCGCCGAAGAGCGGGGCGAGGGACTCGATCGATGCGGAGAAGAGCGGCTCGATGGAGATCACCTCGTAGTGGATGCCCAGGTTCCGCGCCAGAGCCTGGGCGTCGACGAGGCTGCCGGGGCTCGAATAGCGGCTTGGCAGCGCGATTCCCCAGACCTGATCGGGGCCCAGGGCGTCCGCGGCCAGGGCCGCGGTGAGGGCGGAGTCGATCCCGCCCGAGAGGCCCAGAGCCGCGGTGCGGAAGCCGCACTTGCGTGCGTAGTCGCGCAGGCCCAGGGTGAGCGCGCGGCGGATCGACTCGATCTCGTCCGGTTCGGGCTGCGCCTTGGCCGGCCGTGGGGCCGCGTCCGGGTGATGGGGATCGAGCGAGAACTGCGGCGCGACGGAGCGCGGGCCCCCCCCGCCGACCTCGACGAAGAGGATCTCCTCCTCGAAGGGGCGGCCGCAGGCGACCAGCTCGCCCGAGGCCGAGAAGGCATAGCCCTCGCCGTCGAAGATCAGCTCGTCGTTGCCGCCGACCTGGTTGGTGTAGAGGAACGGGAGGCCGTGGCGCGCGCTGTGGCTCGCGAACATCGAGCGGCGCAGCTCCATCTTCTTGGCGTGGTATGGCGAGGAAGAGATGTTGAGCATCGCCTCGGCGCCCGCCTTGGCCAGCTCCTCCACCGGATCCCTCGGGTAGAGCCGCCGGGGCCAGAATCCCTCCTCGTTCCAGGCATCCTCGCAGATGTGGAGCCCCCAGAGGATGCCGCCAAAGGCGATGGGCCGGGCCGGCGCCTGGTCGGGCTCGAAGTAACGCCCCTCGTCGAAGACATCGTAGCTGGGCAGGAGCTTCTTGCGGACCTCTCCGATCAGCCGCCCCTCCGCACAGAGGAGGGCGCCATTGTGCAGGGGCTTCCCTTCCCGCGCGGGGTTCGCGAGAGGGGCGCCGAAGATGAGGCCCGCGGGGCCGGTGGCCGCGGCCAGCCGCGCCGAGGCCCTGTCGGTGGCAGCGAGGAAATCGCTCTGGCGGAGCAGGTCGCGGGGCGGGTATCCGGTGAGGGCCAGCTCGGGAAAGGCGACGAGCTCCGCGCCGCGATCCACGGCGAGGGCATACCAGGCGAGAATGCGGGACGCGTTGCCTTCGAGATCGCCCACGGTGGGATTGAGCTGGCACAGCGCCACGCGCATCGACGCGGTCCTCCTGAAGGGCCAGAGTCTAGCACCCTCCCGCCGAACGGTTGGCGCGGTCCGGGTGCGGTGCTAGTTTCGTCCTATGAATCGCAGGATCCTCGCGGTGGTCAACCCCGTGGCCGGTCCCCGCGCCATCCCGAAGCCGAACCGGGATCTCCGCCGGTGGGCGGAGCGCCTGGGCGTCGATCTGGCGGTCGTGGAGACGCGGCCGGACCTGAACGGGGCCGCCGTAGTGGAGGCGACTCCGGGGGAGTATGACTGCCTGCTCGCCGTGGGGGGCGACGGGACGGTGATGGAGGTCGCCGGGGCGGCCATGAAGCTGGGGCTCCCCCTCGCGATCCTGCCCCGCGGCTCGGCGAACGCGGTCGCCTGGCGTTTCGGCATTCCCTTCGATGTGGGCCAGGCCCTCAAGGTGGCCACCCAGGGACGGCCGATGCAGATCGATGTGGCCCGCACCCCGCACCGTGACTTCCTCATCATGGCCGGGCTGGGCTACGACGCGGCGGTGATCCGCGGCGCGACTCGCAGCCTCAAGCGGCGGCTCGGCTTCCTCGCCTATCTCTACTCGGCGCTGCGCAACCTGAGCCGGCGCCCGTACCACTTCCGCGTCTTCCTGGACGACCGTCCCTCTTTCCGCGTGCGGGGAGCGACGGCGGTGATCGCGGACATCGGGAGCCTGGCCGGCAACATCCGCCTCGTGAAGGAGGTCGATCCCCAGGACGGCGTGCTCGACCTCGTCGTGGTGGCCCCCGAGAACTTCCGCGACTTCTTCCGCCTCGTCTTCTGGGGATTGCTGGGGCGGCTCGCCGAGGATCCTCGGGTGCGCACCTACCGCGGCGCGAAGATCCGGATCGAGTGCAGGCCCTCGGGGCCGCTCCAGGTGGACGGCGACGGCATTCCGGGCCGTCACCGCGAGCTGGAGGCGCAGGTGCTGCCGGGGGCTCTCGCGCTCATGGTGCCCCAGGAGGCAAAGCGCTTCCCCTGGATGCCGGAGGTCAAGTGGGAGGGGGGCAAGTTCAAGCGGCCTTAGAGCGCGTCAAGGCGACGCCGCGATGAAGGGGGCCGATGCCCCCTCGCTGGGGGCGCTAGGCGTACTCCACGCGGACCGGCCCCGGAACGAGACCGGCCTCGAAGCCTTCGGTCAGCAGGCGATGCACTGCCCGCCGCCCCCGCTCGCCGTAGTCCACGGTGAGGTCGTTGACATACATGCCCACGAAGCGGTCGTTGAGGTCCTCGGTCATGTCGCGACCATAGCGCATGGAGTGGCGGAGCGCGTCGCCGCGGTGCTCGAGCCCGTAGACGATGGAGCGGCGCAGGATCTCCGAGACCCTGGCGATCATGTCCGCGCCGAGGGACCGGCGGATGACATTCCCGCCCAGAGGGAGCGGGAGGCCCTCGGTGCGGTCCCGCCACCAGATTCCGAGGTTCAGCACCTCCACGAGACCCTGGTTCGCGTAGGTGAGCTGGCCCTCGTGGATGAGGAGCCCTGCGTCGGCGCGGCCGGCCGCCACTTCCTCGAGGATGCGGTCGAAGGGCACCACGCGGAAGCGGAAGTTGCCGATGGCCAGCTTGAGGTGCAGGAAGGCGCTGGTCATCGCTCCCGGCACCGCGATGACCTTGCCGGGGAGGTCTGCCGGCGCGATGGGCTCGCGGGCCACCACCATGGGGCCGTAGCCGTCGCCCATGCTCGCTCCATGGGGCAGGAGGATGTAGCGATCCTGGAGATAGGCGTAGGCGTGGATGCTCACCGCGGTGATGTCCAGCTCCTCACGCAGGGCCCGGCCGTTGAGGGTCTCGATGTCCTGGAGGACATGCTCGAAGCGCAGACCGCCGGTGTCGATGCGGTCCGCGGCCAGCGCGTAGAACATGAAAGCGTCGTCGGGGTCGGGGCTGTGCCCAAGGGTCAGGGTCTGTGCCATGAAGAACCTCCCGCCGGAGCCTACCATGGCCGCCGACCCCCTTCACCCCGCGCTTGACGCTCCCGCCCGCAGCCTCTTTAATCCGCTGGTCGATCGTCCCGCCAAGAAGGAGGGTTTCCATGCGCGCTAGCAAGTTGGGGTCGCGAGCCTGGGTCCCGGCGGTCCTAGTCCTTTCGGTTCTGGCCGGTCTCGCGGGATTCACGGCGCGGGCCATGGCCGAGGCGCCGTATTTCTACGACGAGATCGCCTCCACCGCCACCTACGACCCCGAGTTCGATCCGGGCGCCCGCATGAACCGGACTCTGTCCGTGATGGCCC
>CAZWKH010000071.1:0-9929 GCA_964633885.1 uncultured bacterium
AGTTCGCGGAGCCGCCGGTGCACCTCGAAGCCGTCCTCTTCTGCCCCCAGGTCCAAATCGAGGAGAAGGAGATCCGGCTCCACGGACTCCAGCGCGGCGAAGAGCTCCGAGGCGCGCGTGTAGGTGTGCAGGTCGAACTCGGCGCCGAGCGCCTCCACCGCCTCCCGGCAGAAGACCTCATCGTCGTCGAGAAGCGCGACGATGCGCCGGGTCTTCATTGCCGGCTCCGGGCCGGCCGCGGCGACGGGCCGGGCCACACAGGCTCGCGGACCGCGGTGCCATGGGAACGGCGCCGGCACGGGACCGGGGAAGCGGCTTCCTCGCGGCTATTCCCCCAAACACACGCCGCGAGCGCATGCTCATGCCGCGACTCGTCCGCCCCACGGTCCGGCCGGCGCCGAATGCGGCGCGAGCCCCCCGCATCGAGGGTGCACGATGCTTCAAGTGCCACTCTGGAGGCGCCCGCGGCAGAACGCCATTCCAACCCTGGGAATCGGATCTCAAAGATGGGACGCATTGGCCGGCCCCTAACCTTGCACACGCACCCGGGGGACATGGCTTCCGATGCGGGAGACGATCTCGTAGGCGATGGTTCCGCACCAGGAGGCCAGGTCCTCGGCCCTGATCTCCTCCTCACCCTGCCGGCCGATGAGAACGACCTCGTCCTCGAGGGCGACCTCCGGGTGATGGGTGACATCCACCATCGTGACATTCATGCAGATGCGGCCCCGCACCGGAGCCCGCCGCCCGTGGATGAGCACATGACCCACATTGCTGAGACCGCGGTCGTACCCGTCGGCGTAACCGATCGGGAGCACGGCGATTCGCGTCTCCGCGGGGGCCTTCCAGCTGCAGCCGTAGCCGATGTAGCTCCCCGCCGAAACCGTCTTGACCTGCGCTACCCGGGTCTTCCAGGACAGCGCCGGCCGCAGATCCATCTGCGCGCCCTCGACATGGCGCGAAGACACCCGCGTCTCCTTGCTCGGCCAGATGCCGTAGGAGGAGATGCCGACGCGGGCCATTGCGAAGCTCGACTCCGGAAAGAGGATCGCCGCCGCGGAACAGGCGGCGTGGGGCACGGGCAGCTCGAACCCGGCTTCGCGCGCCTGCTCGACGGCGCGCCGGAACCGGTCGAGCTGCTCCTGCGCATAGGAATGGTCGGTGGTGTCCTCGATGTTCGCGAAGTGGGTGGTCATTCCCTCCAGCCGGAGTCCCGGCAGCGAGCGGACCAAGCCAAGGTAGTCGAGCAGCTCCGCCTCGGGGATGCCGTAGCGATGGGTTCCCGTCTCCACCTTGAGGTGCACCGCCACCTCGCGGCCGCGCTCCGATGCCGCCCGGGAGAGCGCCTCGAGGCTCTCCCGATTGAAGACCACCGGGCTCCCCTCCGCGTCGACCACCGAAGCCCAGGCGCCCGTGGGGACATAGCCCATGACCAGGACGGGGAGCCTCACCCCGATCGCCCGCACGCGCAGGAGCTCGTCCACCGAGATCACGGCGAGACGGTGCACGATGCCGGAGGCCGCGTCCTCCGCCGCCACCAGCTCCAGCCCATGGCCGTAGGCGTTCGACTTCACGACATGGGCCAGCTCCACCCCGGGGCCGAGGCGGCGGCGGAAGGCGTGGAGGTTGGAGAGGAGCGCGGAGGTGTCGACCTCCACCCAGGTAAGCGCGGCGCGCGCGATGCGCTGGCGGGTGGGGTTCAATGCGGCCTCGCGCTCATCCGTCAGTAGCGGGGCAGGCTCGGATCCACTTGCTGCGTCCAGCGGTCGATGCCGCCGGCCAGGCTCTTCACCCGCTCGTAGCCGTGGTCCCACAGGATGAGGGCCGCCTCCATGCTGCGAATGCCGTGGTGACAGAAGAGCACGACCTCATCCATGGGATCGAGCTCCTCCTCGGCTCTGTACTCCAGCTCATTGATGGGAATGAGAAGCGCCCCGGGCAGCGACGCAATGTTCGCCTCCCACGGCTCGCGGACATCCACGAGGATGAGCGGATCCCCGAGGTCCAGACGCCGCCGCAGATCCAGGGGCGTGATCTCCCAGGCGTCGACCTTGTCGGTGTTCAAGCGATGAGGTCCCTTCCACTCGGGGGGCCAGACGGGCCCTAGGCTGTCAGAAGGGTCGGGATGCATGAAGCGATTCCTTTCCCGCCGGCTCTTCACGGGCCGGCTGAATCGAACGGGAACGGCGCCAATCATACCGCGTCGACGGCCCGGCAAGGTCCTGAGTTTCCGCGCGGCCCTCAGCTCTCCAGCACGGCAGCCGCCGCCGCCCAGAGGCCCGAGTCCGCGGCTTCCGTGCCGCCGTCGATGAGGCACTGGCGCTCGAAGAAGGCCAGACGCACCGCCATCCCCAGGAGGAGCGCCGTCTTGACCCCCACATTTCCCGCCGGGATATGGCCGGCCTCCATGGCCCGCCTCACCTCGCGCAGGACCAGGTCGCGGGGCTTGGGATGGGGTACGAGCCAGCGGGCATAATCCGAGTGGAACACATGAAAGAGGAAGGCGTAGTCGGCGGGGCGGGTCCGCGCATGGGCCAGGAGCCCCTGCAGTGCCCCGATGGGTCTCTCCGAGGGGTTCGCGGCGGCCCCGGCCCCGGCCTCCATCTCCGCCAGCATCCCCCGAAGCGCCTCCTCGAAGAGCTGGTGGGCGAGCTCTTCCTTCCCGTTCCAGTACTTGTAGATGGCCGCCTGGGAGCAGCGTGCGCGCCGGGCGATATCCAGGGTGGTCGTCCCGGCGATTCCTTTGCGGGCCATGATTTCCAGTGCCGCGATCCGGATCCTCTCCCTGGCTCCCTCGGATGAATCCATCTTCCCCCCTCAGAATGTGAGTGAACCTTTACTTACCGGATGGGATCGGACTTGTCAAGGCCGGAGCCGGGGCGTAACCTCTTTCGCCTGACGGTCTCCCTGCCTTGAAGGGGGCGCCTCGCCCCCGATTTCCGGCCCTGCCGCCCCTCGCGGCCCCGGGCCGATCGGCCTCTCAGCCAAGGAGCCCATGGTGGCGGACGAACATGCCTTCGACCTCGTGGTGATCGGCGCCGGCCCCGGCGGGTATGTCGCGGCAGTGCGCGCCGCGCAGCTCGGCCTCAAGACCGCGGTGGTGGAGCGCGACAGGTCCCTCGGGGGGACCTGCCTCCTGCGCGGCTGCATCCCCACCAAGTTCCTGCTTCAGGCCGCCTCCCTTCACGACGCATTCGGAACCATGGATCGCTACGGACTCAGGGCCGAGGGACTGACCGTCGACTGGAAGAAGACCCAGCTCGAGAAGACCAAGACCGTCCGCCGTCTCACCGCCGCGATCGGGGCCCTGATGAAAAAGGGGCGGATCGAGGTGGTCGAGGGGCATGGGCGCCTGAACGGCGCCGGCAGGGTGGAGATCGCGCTGAGCGCCGGCGGCTCCCGGACCCTCTCCGCGCGGTTCGTCCTCATCGCCACCGGCTCCTACCCCAAGATGCTCCCCTTCCTCGATCGCGATGGGAAGCGCGTCATCACCTCCGACGAGGCGCTGGAGCTCCCCGAAATCCCCGGGTCGCTCATCGTGGTCGGCTCGGGTGCGGTGGGGAGCGAGTTCGCCTCGATCTACCGCTCCTTCGGCGCCAAGGTCACGCTGCTCGAAGCCCTCCCGCGGCTGATTCCCAACGAGGACGCGGAGATGAGCGCGGAGCTGGCCAAGGCCTTCGCCAAGCGCGGCATCGACGCGCGGGCCGGGGTGGCGCTGGAGGGCGCGGAGGTCCTTGAGCAGGGAGTGCGGGTGCGCCTCGGGGGGGAGAAGCCGGAAACCCTGGAGGCGGAGTTGTTGCTGGTGGCCGTGGGGCGCGGCCCTGTCTCCCGCGACCTGGGCCTGGAGACCACCTCCATCCGGCCTGATGCGGGCGGCTTCATCCCGGTGGACTCCTTCATGCGCAGCAGTGAGCCGGGGATCTACGCGATCGGCGATGTGGTCCCCACCGCAGGCCTTGCCCACCTCGCCTCCAAGGAGGGCATCCTCGCCGTGGAGCACATGGCGGGCCGGGAAGTGCGGCCCATCCGCTACGAGACCGTGCCCAACGCCATCTACTGCGAACCCGAGGTGGCCTCGGTGGGGCTCACCGAGGAGAAGGCGCGGGAAGCGGGGCATGAGGTGAGGGTGGGCAGGTTCCCCTTCACCCATTCCTCCAAGGCCATGATCGCGGGGCATCAGGCGGGGCTGGTGAAAATCGTGAGCGACGCGCGCTACGACGAGGTCCTGGGGGTGCACATCATCGGGCCCAAGGCCACGGAGCTCATCGCCGAGGCGGTGGTGGGCATGACGCTGGAGACGACCACCGAGGAGCTCTTCCGCGCCATCCACCCCCATCCCACCCTCTCGGAGGCGGTGATGGAAGCGGCGGAGAACCTGCACGGCGAGAGCATCCACATCTAGGAACCGGCAGACGGACGGAGGCGGAATCCATGGCCCAGGAAGTCATCATGCCCCAGATGGGCGAGTCCCTCGCAGAGGGGACCATCACCAAGTGGCTCAAGAAGATCGGCGACAGGGTCGAGCGCGACGAGCCGCTCTTCGAGATCTCCACCGACAAGGTGGACGCAGAGATCCCCGCGCCGGCGGCCGGCCTGCTGCTCGAGATCCGCATCGGGGAGGGGCAGACGGTTCCAGTCAACACCGTGGTGGGCATGATCGGAGCCTCGGACGAGGCCCCGGCGGCCGCCGCAGCCGCCCCGGCGGCGGCCCCGGCCCACCCCGCGCAGACAGAGGCGGCGCCCTCCGCACCCGTGGCTCCCCCGGCCGTGGCCAAGCCCCGCGACCGGCAGAGCCCGGAGGAGCTGCGGCGTCTGCGCTCCTCTCCCGTGGTGCGGCGGATCGCCGCCGAGCACGGCGTCGACATCACCGCCCTCCCGGGCACCGGGATCTCGGGGCGGGTCACCAAGAAGGACATCCTGGACCACATCGAGCAGGGCGGCGCAGCGCCCACCTCCCCACCACCCCCCACAACTCCCCCCTTTGCTGCGGCTCCCGTCGCGACGGGGGGGACCGGCGGGCTCTCCCTCCCCGACCTGCGCATCCCGGCCTTCGTGGAGGGCGAGCCGGTCGCGATCGAGCCGATGAGCGTCATGCGCCGCAAGATCGCGGACCACATGGTCTACTCGCAGACCGTCGCCGCCCATGTCACCTCCTTCTTCGACGTCGACTTCGAGGCCGTCGCGCGGGAGCGCCGGGCGCTCAAGGCGTCCTTCGCGGAGAAGGGCGTCCACCTCACCTACATGCCCTTCATCATCCGCGCCATCGTGGACGGACTGCAGCGCTTCCCCTATGTCAACGCCTCGATCATGGGCGACAGGATCGTCTTCAAGAAGGAGATCAACATCGGGATCGCGGTCGCCCTGGAGGAGGGGAAGGGGCTCATCGTGCCGGTGATCCGCCACGCCGACGAGATGAACCTTCTCGGCCTCGCCCGGGCGGTGAACGACCTCGGAGAGCGGGCCCGCACCAAGCGGCTCTCCCCGGACGAGGTGCAGCGCGGCACCTTCTCGATCACCAATTTCGGAGTCTACGGCGGGCTGATGGGCACGCCGATCATCAACCAGCCCCAGGTGGCCATCCTCGGGGTGGGCGCCATCGAGAAGCGGCCGGTGGTGATCGACGATGCCATCGCTATCCGCCACCGCGCCTACCTCTCGCTCTCCTACGACCACCGGCTGGTGGACGGGGCCATGGCCGAATCGTTCATGGCCCATGTAAAGCGGTTCCTGGAGGCGGGGAACATCCAGTGAGCGGCCCGCGCGTTCTGGAGGCCTCGTGGCTCGGGCGGGTGGCCTACGCGCAGGGACTGCGCCTGCAGGAGCTGCGCGTGGAGGAAGTCCGGGAGGGGCGCGCCCCCGAGGCGCTCTTCCTGCTGGAGCACGACGCCGTCATCACCCTGGGCCGCAACGCACACCGCGAGCATGTGGTGGCCTCGCCGCAGTCCCTGGCCGCGATGGGCATCGGACTGGCCGAATGCGGCCGCGGCGGCGACGTGACCTACCACGGGCCCGGGCAGCTCGTGGGCTACCCCATCCTCGACCTCGCCCCCGGACAAAAGGATGTCTGGAAGTACGTCCGTGGCCTCGAGGAGGCCGTGATCCGCACCCTGGCCGAGTACGCCATCCCTGCGGACCGCATCCAGGGGCTCACCGGCGTGTGGGTGAAGGGCCGCAAGGTGGCGGCCATCGGGGTCCGGGTGGCGCGCTGGGTCACGAGCCATGGGTTCGCGTTGAACATCGCCACGAACATGGATCACTTCGCGACCATCATTCCCTGCGGCATCCGCAACCACGGGGTCACGAGCATGGCAGAGCTCCTCGACGCGCCCCCGCCGCTGCGCGAGGTGGCGGAGCGGTTCGCGCCGCATTTCGCGGAGATCTTCGGACGCGAGCTCGCCTGGGTTTCCGGGCCCGGCCTCGCCCCGGCCGGCTGCGAGGGCGGGGAGAAGCGCAAGTGAAGCGCTCCCAGCCCCCCGCCGGGCGCCGGCCCGAGTGGATCAAGATCCAGCTCAACAACACGGATGCATTCCGTGAGGTGAAGGCGCTGGTGGCGGGACTCAAGCTCCACACCGTCTGCGAGGAGGCACGCTGCCCGAACATCTTCGAGTGCTGGGGGCGGGAGAAGACGGCCACCTTCATGGTCATGGGGGATGTCTGCACCCGCCACTGCACCTTCTGCAACGTCGAGAAGGGGCAGCCGGGCTACCTCGATCCGCAGGAACCCGAACATGTCGCGGAGGCGGTGCAGGCCCTGGGGCTTCGCCATGTGGTCATCACCCAGGTGAACCGCGACGATCTTCCCGACGGCGGGGCCGCGCATTTCGCGAAGACCATCTCGGCGATCCGCGCCGCCGACCCCGCCTGCCGGGTCGAGGTCCTGATCAGCGACCTTCAGGGCGATTGGGACGCGCTGGAGGTCATCCTCGACGCCCGCCCCGATGTCCTCGCCCACAACATCGAGTGCGTGAAGCCGCTCTACCGCAAGGTCCGCCCCTACGCAGTCTACGAGCGGACCCTGGAGCTGCTCGCCCGCGCGGCGCGGTCCAGGGGCGCGCGCATCCGGGCCACCAAGTCGGGGATCATGGTGGGACTCGGAGAGACGGTCGAACAGGTCGCGGAACTGATGCGCGACCTCAGGGGCGCGGATGTGGACATCTTCACGGTCGGCCAGTACCTGCAGCCCTCGGCGCAGCACCACCCGGTGCTTCGCTACTACACCCCGGAGGAGTTCGAGCGGCTGCAGGCCATGGGACTCGAGGCCGGCTTCCGGCATGTCGAGTCCGGGCCACTGGTGCGGTCCTCCTATCACGCGGGGCGGGCCACCGAGGCGATGGACGCCCTTCCTCCCGACGCCGCTCCGCCGCCGGATCCTCTCGGGCCTTCCGGCCGCTGACCGGCCTCGCGCGACACCGGCTCCGATCAGGGAACCCTCGGTTCCTCCCCCCAGCCGCGGGGAAGATCCTCGGGGGGGACCAGCATCAGCGGCCGTCCCGGGGCCTGCGCCAGGCCGCGAATGTAGAGCAGCTCGTAGGGCAGGCCGGGATCCACGACCGCCGGATCCGGCATCTCCGGCAAAGCCCCGGATCGCGGCGCGAGCCGCGCCGCCAGGCCCCGGATTCCGGGGATGCCGGGAAGGAGGCTGGGCAGGGTGAAAAGCTTGCGCGGCGGATACTCCTTCAGGATGACCTCCGCCTGCGCCTCGAGCCCCGCCAGCTTCTTCGCCTCCATGATCGCCGCGCCCAACCCTCCCCAGGCGTCGGTGAGGCCGCGCTCCATGGCGTCGCCCCCCATCCAGACCCGGCCCTCGCCGATCGCGCGCACCCGCTCCTCCGGGAGACCGCGACCGCCTGCCACGCCCTTCACGAAGTCGTCGTACATGGCGAGGAGGTGGCGCTTCATCATCCCCCGCTCTTCGTCCGTGACCGCGCGCTCCGGCACCACGCCGTCGAGCAGGGGGATCCGCACCCCCGTGAAGAGGTCGGCATGGGCCCCGCGCTGCACCCCGTCGGCGGTCAGACCGAACTTCTTGCTGAACCCGTCGTCCCAGATCCAGCCCGCGATCACACCGATGGACCCGGTGATCGTGAACGGCGTGGTCAGGACCCGGCTGCCGTCCATGCTGATCCAGTAGCCGCCGGAGGCGGCGACATCCCCCTGGCTCACCACGACGGGCTTTCCTTTCTCCTTGAGCTCGCGCGTGCCATCCGCCACGAGATCGCTGGGCAAGGGATCCCCACCCGGGGAATCCGCGCGCAGGACCACCGCCGCGACATCCCCCCGCTTCGCGAGGCCGCGCAGGTGCTTGCCCGTCGCGCGGCCGCGGATCCCCGCATCCATCGCGCATTCCCCCACCGCGTAGACGATGGCGATCTCCGGGGGCCGCCCCCAACGCTCGTCCGGAAAGACCCGCCTCTCCGAGCCGCCGGGAAGCGGCCCGATGCGCAAGGCGTCCTGCTCGTCGAGGCGCTCGACCAGGTCGGGCCAGCGCCCGAGACGATCCACGAGACCGAGCTCTTGCGCCCGCGCCGGAAGGAGGAGGACCTCGCCGTCCACCACCGCGTCGAAGGCCTGTGGCGTGAGCCGGCGGCCCTCGCAGATCCCGGCCCGCCAGGTCTCGTAGATCACATCCACCAGCCGCCCGAGCTGTTCGCGGTCCGCATCGGACATGTCGGCGCGCGAGTAGCTCTGGAAGGCGGTCTTGTGCGAGAAGTACCGCCATTCCTCTGCACCCAGCCCCAGCTTCTCGAGGGCCCCGCGCAGGTAGGTGCGGTGGAGCGCCAGGCCGGGGACCATGAGTCCGCCCTGCGGATCCAGGGTGATCTCATCCGCCGCCGACGCGAGGTAGAGCCCGCTCATGTCGAGGCGGTTCGCGTGGACATGGATCTGCTTCCCCGCGGCGCGCAGCTCCTCCAGCTTCCCCCGAAGCTCCCACACCAGCGAGGGGCGGCCGCGGAAGTCCGACAGGTCGAGCGCGATGCCCGCCGCGCCCGGCTCATCGCGGATCGCGTCGAGGTGCTGCAGGAGATCCAGCCAGGCAATGCGCGACCCGTCGAACCACCGGTCCTTCTGGTAGGTCAGGACCCGGTTCTCCAGGCTGACCGGCACGATCACGGGTGTTCCGAACCGTCGGTCCAGCTCCCGTCGAAGCGGGATGCCCCGGTAGGGAGGCCGCAACCGGGCGAGATAGCTCATCGATTCGTGGTCCAGGTCCTCGGTCCGCCGCGCCATCGCATGCACACCGGCTCCGTCGAAGGTCACCCCGAGTCCGACATGGAAGCGCGCGTCCTCATCCCCGCCGTCCCGCGCCTTGAAGATCAGCTCCAGGCCCTGGGTGGGCCGCAGGCCGACCCCGCCTCCCCACACCCCCGCGTCGGTCTCGGGCCGGCGCAATGTGTAGTCCGCGAAGAGCGTGAGGAGGGGCGTGCCGAGGGGCCGCAGGCCGAGATCCAGGGTGCCCTCGGTGAAGTCGTCGCCGCCGGCGAAGAACCCCGACAGCCCGACGCCGGCCCATGGGTTCGGCCGCAACAGCGCGCCCAGAACGAGCCCATTCTCCACTCCGAGGCGATCGGCGTCGCCGCCGTGCCATCGCCAGGCCGCGCCGAGCTGCGTCCGGCGGTCCCCCCCCGCCAGGCCGAACTGGTAGCTGCGCAGCCTCGCCCAGCGGTCCGGCGCGACCGAAACATGGCGGGTGTCCATGGCAAAGCCGAGCGGTCCGGCCAGCGCGAAGCCCCAGTCGTCCCGACCGCCCTCGTCCTCTCCGCGCGGGGTGAGCCAGGCCGCCAACTCCCCCGGCGCCAGAGACCAGGCCGCCGGGTTATAGAGACCGCCGGGAGCCCCCGCGGTCACGCCGGGTGTCTGGGGCAGAAAGTCGGAGGTCCCCGGATAGTCCAGGCCCGACACGCCCGCCGAAGCACCCGATGCGTAAAGCG
>CAZWKH010000072.1:0-9848 GCA_964633885.1 uncultured bacterium
CGGGCTTTACGTCCTGCTCCATCACCAGACGGTTCCACTGCTCAGGCAGCGCGCCGATGCGGTCGTCATCCAGCCACTGGAACCGATGCAGGTACGCGCCCGTCTGCTTCTCGACAAACTTGGGCGACAGTATCCGATTCGGGTAGCTATTGCAGTTCCACAGGATCACGCTCGACCAGTTCTTGCGCGGGTAGTCCGCATTCGACGCACCCAGGTACTTCGTCGGGTGCTTCGTGTTGATGGGCGGCAGGCTCGCCGAGAAGGTCGTCGCCCCGGTGAGGTTCGCGATCGACGTCGGGTCGTTGGGATCGAAGTACTGATCACGCGAGAAGGTGTAGGAGCCCTTGATATTGCCGGTGTTCTCCTCCTGGTAGGGCATGTAGCTGTAGTCGACGCCGAACTTCAGGTCGTGCTGGGCGAAGGTGATGGCGTAGGGATTGTGCACCGGCGGCTTCCCGAGACCGAGCCGTCCGGCCGCCTTCTTGGCCCCGTCCGTGAGGAGGTCCCAGTTGTTGTTCACGCGGGCCAACGCACCCACCATGAAGGACTCCCCCGCGGCGCGGGCGTGCTTGGCGGTGCTGTGGTCGACCAGGTGCTCGTTCGTCATCTCACGGTAGCGGGCGCCCGGCACCCGCTTGCCGGTCGAGGAGTAGATGTCCCCGTCGTAGAGCGCGTACTCGTCGTCCTTCCTGAGCGAGATGTACTCGGTCTCCCGGGTGAAGGCGGGCGGGGACAGGGTCGCGAACAGGGCGACCGTCTCCCGGGCGTCCTCCAGGGCGATCCGCAGGTCGGCGCGCACGGCCGCCAGGTCGGCGGGAGTGGGCAATCGCGAGAAGCCGTTCACCACCATGGCGATCGGATGGACATGGCGGCCGGCGATGCGCGCACAGCAGTCGTTCGCGCACTTCTTCATCCGCAGCGCCCGCAGGACCACGTCCTTGTGGGTCTCCACCAGCGGGAAGACGCTCCCCACGCCGAAGTAGTCCGGGGCGGCGAGGAAGTACACATGCAGAACATGGCTCTGCAGGAACTCGAGGTGGAGCATGAGCTTGCGCAGGAGGATCGTCTGCTCCGATGGCGTCACACCCAGGGCCGCCTCGGTGGCGCGCAGGCTGGCCGTGGTGTGGCCCACCGAGCAGATGCCGCAGATGCGGCAGGTAATCTGGGCCAGCTCATCCCAGCGCCGCCCCTGGAGCATGGCTTCAAAGAAGCGCGGCGACTCGACGATGTCGAGGGTCGCCCGCTCCAGCACACCCTGCTTGACGTTGATGCGCAGGTTCCCGTGTCCTTCCACGCGGGTCAGGTGCCTGAGGTTCAGTTCGAGATTCATCTTGTCACTCATCGGCGGTCACCTTCTGGCGCAGCCGGACCGCGCCGTCGATCTCCACCTGGTACCCGGTGAAGAGCGTGAAGTGCTGCATGAGCTCGGTGGGCGTGATCCCGTGGCGGCGAAGCACCTCGGTGTGGGCCCCCAGCTCCGGATCGTTGACGAAGCCGCGGCACCCGTCGCAGGGGCGGCCGAAGCTCGGGCAGATGGCCTTGCAGCCGCCTCGGATGACCGGGCCGAGGCACACCTCGCCGAGATCGAACCGGCAGACATTCTCGCGGAGCTTGCATTCCGTGCAGACCGGGTTGTCGGTCAACACGACCTTGCGCCCAAGCAGGATCAGGGTCAGCACGCGAAGGAACTCGTCCTTGTCGATCGGACACCCGGGGATCGCGTAGTCCACCGGGACCACGGCCGAGAGCGGCCGGGCGGGGATGGTGTCCTCTCCCTGGCCGGAGCCGCCGTAGACCTCCTTGCGGACGCGTTCCATGGGGAAGCGGTTCTTAAGGGCGTTGATGCCGCCAAGGTGGGCGCAGGCGCCCAGGGCCACGAGAACCTTGGCCCGGCTGCGGATCCCCTCGAGGCGCGGAATCTCCGAGGCCCGGGTCACGCTCCCCTCCACGAAGGCGATGTCGTATTCGTCCGACTTCTCGCTCATGGCCTCCCGGAACTGCACGATGTCCACACGGCCCACCAGCGGCAGCAGCTCCTCCTCGAGGTTGATGACCTGGAGCTGGCATCCCTCGCAGGAGGTGAAATCGAAGAACGCGATGCGGGGGCGGGCCGCCGTCTTGGATTGGTCGTTCATGCTTCCATCCCCCTTCACAGGGCCTCGTCCAGGCTGCGCAGGTCGGTGTACTTGAGCACCGGCCCCTGCCGGCAGACATAGAGGCCGTTGATCTGGCAGTGACCACACACTCCGAGGCCGCACTGCATGCGCCGTTCGAGGGAGAGCCGGATGGTCGAGAACGGTATGCCGAGGCCGAACACCTCGAGGAGGACGAACCGGTACATGACCGGCGGACCCACGATGGCCACCATCGTCTCCCGCGGCTCCAGGGCCACCTGGGGCAGGAGGGTGGTCACCACGCCCACATCCCCCTTCCACTCCGGCGAAGGACGATCCACGGTGACGCGCACCGCCATGCGCCCCGCGCCGGCCCAGGATTTCAGGTCGTCGGTGAAGAGCAGCTCCGCCGGCGTCTTGGCCCCGTAGATCACGGTCACCCTGCGGAAGCGGTCGCGGTGGGGCGGATGCGCGATGGCCGCGATCAACGAACGCAGTGGAGCGAGACCGATGCCGCCCGCGATGAAGAGAACATCCTTGCCCTCGAACTCGGCCATGTCGAAACCGTGGCCGTAGGGGCCGCGAATCCCGATCCGGTCCCCGGCACGCAGGCGGTGCATGGCGTCGGTCACATTCCCGACCTGGCGCACCGTGAGCTCGAACTCGGGCTGGCCCAGCGGGGGCGAGCACACCGAGATGGGGGCCTCCCCCACGCCGAGCAGCGAAGCCATCACGAACTGGCCCGGCTGGTGCCCCAGGGGGCGGTTCCCGGGGAACCGGATGACGAACCGCTTCTCCTTCTCGGTGAGCGTGTCGATCCGGTCGATCACGCAGGGCTCGGGGAGATAGCGTGAATCCCCCGTCCGCGGAGCAGGCATCGTGGTGGTCATCGGCGGCCTCCTCCCATGCGGACCCCGACCATGGAGGCGAGAAGCTCGTTGACGACCTCGTCCATGCGGATGCCCGCGACGCACTGCCGCCCACAGCGGCCGCAGCCGGTGCAGTTGGGTTCGTTGAACCGCGTGTGCAGGTAGTGGAACTTCCGGTAGACGCGGTGCCGCAACCGGCGGCTCAGCTTCTCGCGGAAGACCTCCCCGCCCGCGACCTCCGTGAACGCGCGGAGCTGGCAGGAGTCCCAGGTGCGGGTGCGCGCGCCCTCCCCCTCGAGGATCTTCACCTCGTCGTCGACGTCGAAGCAATAGCAGGTCGGGCAGACCTGCGTGCAGGTCCCACAGCCCAGACAGCGCTCGGCAACCCTGTCCCAGACCGGATCCTTGAACGCGCCCTCGAACAGGAGAGGCAGGTCCGTCGGGTCCGCGTGCAGCCTGGCCTTCTGCATCGCCTGCTTGCGGCGATAGTGCTCCTCCCTCGCCTCCTGGTCCGACGGCGCCGCCGCCCGGCTCTCCGGGGCGTGGGCCTTGCGCAGGGCCTCGCCGCGCTCCGTCCCGATGTCCAGAAGCCACCGGCCCCCGAGGTCGGTCAGGAACAGATCGAAGCCCCCGCGGGGCCGGAGCGTGCCCACGCTGCCGCAGAAGCAGAACTCGTCGGGCAGGCATTCGACGCCGATGAGAATCGCCGCGGCGCGCTTGGCGCGGTAGTTCGCGTCCTCGTTCTCCCGGCCGAGGGAGAGGTCCAGATGCCGGATGCCGGCGATGTCGCAGGGATGCACCCCCACGATCACCCGCGGACGCGCCTCGTTCACGGCGCCGGCGCGCTCGCCGTCCTGCAGCTTGTACTCCAGAAGCACCTCTCTCGGAGGGAGGAAGTACTTCTTCGGAGGAAGAATGGTGTGGACGTAGTCGAGCACCAACAGGTCCAGATCCTCGATGACCTGGAACGCGTGCTGATTGCCCTCGCGGGCCACCGGCCCGACCAGCTCGTGGTCCTTCCTGATGGAGACGAAGAAGCGCCGCAACGCGGCAGGATCGAGAACTTGCGATTCCATCGAAGCCTCCCGGGATGCGCTCGGGGATGAACGCGCAACTACGCTAACAAGGAGGGTCCGGAGCAGGGGCTTCATTTCCTGGATAAGCCTCTTCCCCCCGACGGGTTACGCGCCGCTCTCGATAATCTGTAATTGACTAATTCAGTTGCCTTGCGCACGGTCGCGCCGCCTATAGTGGACGCTGCGCGCTTCGGAGAAAGGAGCCTCCCGGTGCATGAGGTGGGCGTGGCCCAGGGTATCCTCGAGGCGGTCGCGGGGCGCGTGCCGCAGCCCTCGCGGGTGCGTGAGGTCACGGTGCGGCTGGGGCCGTTCAGCGGGGTGGATCCGGAGGCCCTGGAGTTCGCTTTCGCCGTCCTGGCGCCGGAAAGCCGGTGCCCCGCGGCGAGTCTGACGCTGGAGACGCCCGAGGCCCGCGGCGATTGCGCGGGCTGCGGAAGGGATCTTGCCCTCGCGGCGCCCGGTCCGGTCTGCCCTCTCTGCGGGGGGGTCCTGACCGCGGTCCGGGGAGGGGACGAGATCACGCTGGTTTCTGTGGCGATGCTGACCGAGGAGACCCGTCATGCCGACACCTGAGGAGAGACCGATCGTGGTCCTCGAGCGCAAGGTGCTGGCCCGCAACGACGAGGTCGCAGCCTCCAACCGGCGTTTCTTCCGGGAACACGGCGTTCTTGCGATCAACCTCATGAGCGCGCCCGGGTCGGGCAAGACGCGGCTCCTCGAGGCCACCCTCGGCCGGATCACCGCGCAGGTCCCGGTCGCCGTCATCGAGGGCGACCCGGAGACCGACAACGACGCACGACGCGTGGCCAGGCACGGGGTGCCGGTGGTGCAGCTCGTCACCCGCGGCGCCTGTCACCTGGAGGCCCCGCTGGTGGCGGAGGCCATCGGGAAGCTGCCTCTGGCGCGCGGCGGTATCCTGTTCATCGAGAATGTCGGCAATCTGGTCTGCCCCGCGTCCTTCGACCTCGGCGAGTCCTTCCGCGCGGTCTGCGTGAGCGTGACCGAGGGGGACGACAAGCCGGAGAAGTACCCGGCCATGTTCCGCAAGGCGGCGGCCATGGTGCTCACCAAGTGCGATCTCCTTCCCCATGTCGACTTCGACCTGGACAGGGCGATCTCCCACGCGCGGGCGCTCAACCCCGACCTGCGCGTCTTCAAAACGTCGGCGACGACCGGCGAGGGGTTGGAATCATGGTGCGACGACCTCGTGGCGCGCGCCCGCGAGACGGCCGTCGCGAAGTGAACGCCGGCGCGGAGCATCCGGCATGGGGAACGGGAGCGAGGTGACCGCATGATCGAGATCGTCATCTTCGGCCGGGGCGGACAAGGCGGGGTCACGCTGGCCAAGCTGATCGCCGCCACCTATTTCCTGCGGGGCAAGTTCGTGCAGTCGTTCGGCGTGTACGCCGCCGAACGCTCCGGAGCGCCGCTCAACGCCTTCGTGCGGGTGGACGACCGCGAGATCACCAACCGCAACCAGATCTACGAGCCCGACCATGTGATCGTCCTGGACCGCAGCCTCACCGGGGACCGGATCCTGGCCGGACTCAAGCCGGGCGGGTGGATCCTGCTCAACAGCCACGAGCCCCCCGAGCGCTTCGCCGCCGACTTTCCCGGTTACCGCGTCGCCACCGTGGACGCCACCGGCATCGCGGTCGAGAACCGGCTCGGTACCCGGGCCACGCCGATCGTGAACACCACCCTCCTGGGTGCCGTCGCCCGCATCTTCGAGCTTCCCTTCGAGTGGGCGGAGGCCGCCATCCAGGAGTTCAAGTTCCCGCAGAACAATCTGGACGCGGCGAGGCAGGCCTTCAAGGCCACCACGCTTGGGGGCGACCTGGCCGCCGCCCCCAAGCGGGTGCCGCCCCCCGCGCCGCCGTCCCGCACCACCAGCATCCTGGATCCCTCGGTGGGCGCGCCGCCCGCCGTGCGCACCGGCCAGTGGGCGACGCAGCGCCCGCTGCGCCGCGAGTGGACGCCTCCCTGCAACGACGGGTGCCCGGCGGGCAACAATGTCCGGGGTTTCGTGGCCGCGGTGGGAGAGAAGCAACTCGACCGGGCGCTGGCCATCCTGCACGCGACCTCGCCCTTCCCCGCCACCTGCGGGCGCGTCTGCCCTGCGCCCTGCATGGACGCCTGCCACCGCAATCACCTCGACGAGGCGCTCAACGTGCGCGAGCTCGAGCGCTACGCGGCCGACCACGGCCACGCGGAGCCGGTGCGCGAGGCCCCCCGCAAGGAGACGGTGGGCGTGATCGGCTCCGGCCCAGCCGGCCTTTCCACCGCGTACCACCTGGGCCGCCTCGGCTACGCGGTGTCGCTCTACGAGGCATTGGACGAGCTGGGCGGGGTCATGCGCACCGGCATTCCGTCCTATCGGCTCCCCCGGGAAGTGCTGGACGGGGAGATCGACTTCATACTCGCCCACGGCGTGACGGCGCAGACCGGCTTCAAGGTGGACCGGCAGAAGCTTCTGGACCTCACCCGCAAGCACGACGCGATCTTCGTGGCCACCGGCCTGCAGGAAGCGCGTGGGCTGAACCTGGGGCTCGACGATCCCACCCTGCTCATGCAGGGGATCACCTTCCTGGACGACGCGCGGCTCGGAAAGATCCGCCTGGACGGCGAGCGCGTCGCGGTGATGGGTGGCGGCAACACGGCGATGGACGCCGCGCGGACCGCGCTCCGACTGGGGGCGAAGCAGGTCAAGGTGCTCTATCGCCGCACCCGCGAGGAGATGCCCGCCATCAAGGAGGAGATCGACGAGGCGATCGAGGAGGGAGTGAGCCTTCACGAGCTGGTGGCCCCCACCCGGCTCAAGAAGCTCCTCGGCGGCGTCTCGATCACCTGCCGGCGGATGGTGCTGGGTGAGCCCGACGAGAGCGGCCGCCGCCGCCCGATCCCCGCCGACGGTCCCGGTGCCGAGTTCAATGTGGACGCAGACCGAGTCATCCTGGCCCTCGGGCAGTTCGGGGATCTCTCGATCTTCCCGGAGGGGACGGAAGTCACCGACGCCCAGGTGCGCCTGGGGCTCTCCGGCGCGCCCATCTTCGCCGGCGGCGACCTGGCCACCAACGAGGGCACGGTCACCGCGGCGATCGGCAGCGGCCGGCGCGCCGCGTACCACATCCACCGCACCCTCTCCGGCGAGGACCTCTTCCCGCCGGCGCGGTCGGAGGTCATTCCGGCCGGCGAGATGAAGTTCACCCGCTTTGAGCACAGCCCGCAGACACGGGGGGAGGTGCTGGACGCCCGCGTGCGGCTCACCTCCGATTTCCAGGAAGTCCGGCGCGGCCTCGCCGAGTCTCCGGATCACGCGGTGGCGGCGGCAGAGGCGCACCGGTGCCTGAGCTGCGGCGACTGCAACCGTTGCGATCTCTGCCGCGAGCACTGTCCGGAAGGAGTGCTGGTACGCGAGCGCGATTTCTACGCCTTCGATTACGAGTACTGCAAGGGATGCGGACTCTGCGCCTCGGAGTGTCCCCGCGGCGTCGTGTACATGGAGCAGATCTAGGGAGGCGGCATGCCCAGGAAGCTCGTCACCGGAAATGTCGTGGCCGGCCACATGCTGGCGATGGCCGGGGAGGCCAACCGCATCGCCCGCGGGGCCTGCGCAGGCGCGTACCCCATCACGCCGCAGACGGAGGTCGTCGAGTACCTCCGGGCATTCCCGTTCACCAAGGGGACGGTGGTACCGGTGGAGTCGGAGCACAGCGCGATGGCGGTGTGCATCGGCGCGTCGCTGGCCGGAGCCCGCGCCTTCACGGCCAGCTCCGCGAACGGCCTCTCCTACATGAACGAAAACGTGTTCAACGCCGGCTACTACCGGCTCCCCATCGTGCTGATGGCGGTGAACCGGACCCTGGGCCCCCCATGGAACATCTGGGTGGACCAGGGGGACAGCCTCGCCCTGCGCGACGCGGCCATGCTGCAGTTCTACACGGAAGGGCACCAGGACCTCGCCGACACCACGCTTCTCGCCTTCAGGGTGTCCGAGGACCCGCGGATCCTCATGCCTTCCCTCGTGGCCTACGACGGCTTCATCATCTCGCACACGACGGCTGGCGTGGATTTCCCCGAGCAGGAGCAGGTGGATCGCTACCTGCCCCCGCTGCGCCTCCCCCACCAGCTCCACCACGAACATCCGCTGACCATAGGCGGGCTGGCCTGGCCGCACGAGTCGATCGCGCAACGGGTCGAGATCCAGCGCGCCATGGAGCGGGTCCCGCAGGTCCTGGAGGAGGCGCGCCGGGAGTTCGCCGGGATCTTCGGGCGCATGCCGGAGGGCGCGATCACCACCCACGCCACCGAGGACGCGGACACGATCCTCATCGCCACCAACACCATCGCCGGCACCGTGCGCGACGCGGTGACGGCGCGCCGCGCGCGGGGCGAAAAGGTCGGGGTGGTGAAGCTGCGGCTCTTCCGCCCGTTCCCGCGGGCCGAGATCCTGGCCGCGGTGGCGGGCGCGAAGAGGGTGGGCGTGATCGAGCGCGACCATTCCCCCGGATCCGGAGGCATCTTCTGGGGCGAGGTGGCGACGAGCCTGCGCGAGCGCTCGGACATCCTCCTCCAGAACTACCTGGTGGGCCTGGGCGGGGGCGATGTGACCCAGCCCCTGATCGAGGAGATCATGGACGACCTGGCCGGGCGCACCCGCGCCGAGGAGCCGATCTGGAAGGGGGTGGCCGCGTGAGCACGACTCCGAAACCCCGGCCGGCCGAGCCCGTCTTCGAGCCTGGACTCTTCGACCACCTGCTTCGCCCGGGGAACACCAACTGCGCGGGCTGCGGCATGTCCCTCTCGCAGAAGTGGCTCGAGGAAGGCATGGGCGGGACGCCCATCACGCTGTGCATCCCGGCCTGCTGCGGCATCGTCACCGCGGGGGCCTGGCCGACTTCCGCCTACGGCGTCCCCACCGTGGCCACCACCTTCGGCTGCGTCTCGGCGGTGGCCAGCGGGCTGCGCGCGGTCCAGCTCATGAACGGCGACCCCGGAGAGACCATCTGCTGGGCGGGCGACGGCGGCACCTACGACATCGGGATGGCCTCGCTCTCCGCGGCTGCGGAGCGCAACGAAGACATCATCTACTTCTGCTACGACAACGAGATCTACGGGAACACCGGCGGGCAACGGTCCAGCGCGACCCCGCAAGGCGCGGTGACCTCCACAACCCCCTTCGGCAAGCCGGAGGGGAAGAAGGACATCATGGCCATCATGGCCGCGCACCGCATCCCCTACGCGGCCACCCTGTCGCTGGCCCACCGCGAGGACTACCTGAGGAAGATGCGCGTGGCGAGGCGCATCCGGGGCTTCCGCTTCTTCCTCATCCACTCCCCCTGTCCCACCGGGTGGAAATCCGATCCGGCAGACAGCGTGGAGCTGGTGCGCCTGGCCGTGTCCAGCGGGCTCTTCCCGCTCTACGAAGTCTTCGACGGCCGGCGCTACCGCATCAACGCGCAACCCGACGGGACGCCTCTCGTGGCTTATCTCGAGCGGCAGGGACGATTCCGCAAGAGCGACCTGGACCCGGAAGCCGCCCGCCGGGCGGTCCGTGAGAGCTGGGACGCGCTGTCCCGCATGGAGGCGGCCTTCCCGGCCGCGGAGAGCGACCCGCTGGATTGACGCACGCTCCGGACCCGCCGGGCGGGTCCGGGGCCGCGGTCAGTCGCGGATGAACTCCAGGTTCAACTTGGCCGGATCGTCCTCGTCGTCGCCGTCGAGGTCGAACTCGACATCCGCCCCGCGCAGGGCGAGCTCATCGCCGGCGTACTCTACCTCGAACTGCC
>CAZWKH010000073.1:0-9844 GCA_964633885.1 uncultured bacterium
ATGTGGTGATCACCCGCCGCGAGGATGTGGTGCGGGACTACATCGAGCACCTCAAACGGGAGATCGCGATGGTCGCGGCGGCCCTGCCCTCGCGCCGCCGTGTGCTCCAGCTCCACTGGGGAGGGGGCACGCCGACCCACCTTACCCCGGATCAGATGCGTGAAGTCTTCGGGGCGGTCACCGACCATTTCGAGCTCCTGCCCGACGCGGAGATCGCCATCGAAGCCGACCCCCGCGTCACCACCTCCGCCCATGTGGACGCCCTGGCGGAGCTGGGGTTCAACCGCCTGAGCATGGGCGTTCAGGACTTCACCCCCCAGGTGCAGGGGGCCATCGGCCGGGAGCAGACCCTCCCGCAGACCCGCGACCTCTTCGTGTACGCGCGCGGGAAGGGCATCACCGAGATCAACATCGACCTGGTGTACGGCCTTCCTCTGCAGACGGTGGAGACCTTCCGGGAGAACCTCGCCGAGGTCATCGCGCTGGCGCCGGGCCGCGTCGCGGTGTACTCCTACGCCCATGTGCCATGGATCCGGCCCAACCAGAAGCGCATCCGGGAGGCCGACCTTCCGGGGCGCGATGTGAAGTTCGCCCTCTTCGCGGCGGCCATCCAGGACATGACCGCGGCGGGGTACCTCCAGATCGGCATGGATCACTTCGCCCGCCCCGAGGACGAGCTGGCCCAGGCGCGGCTGAGGGGAAACCTGACCCGCAACTTCATGGGATACACGGTCAAGGCCGCTCCGGACATGGTGGGCTTCGGCATCTCCGCCATCGGCGATGTGGGCGGCGCCTATGTCCAGAATGTGAAGAAGCTGTCGGAGTATTACCCGGCCCTGGAGGCCGGCCGCTTCCCCGTGGAGAAGGGCTTCCTCCTGAGCGAAGACGACATGCTCCGCCGCCATGTCATCCACTCCCTCATGTGCAACTTCGAGCTGGATGTGGCGGCAGTGGAGGAGCGCTTCGGGGTGGAGTTCGACCGTTACTTCGCCGAGGAACTGGCCGAGCTGGAGCGGTCCGTGGATCCGGGCTTCTACGAGAGACGCGGGAGGAAAATGGCGGTCCTGCCGCTGGGGCAGCTCTTCGTCCGCAACCTGGTCATGCCCTTCGACAAGTATCTCAAGTCCGCGCCGAAGGACAAGCCTCTCTTCTCGCGCACGGTGTAGCGGGGACGCAGCGGTGGCAAACGAGACCCATCCTATCCTGAGCCGGGACCCCGGCTCCCCCGGGGGGGGAGCCTCGCCCGTCTTCCATGACCTGGTGATCGTCGGCGCCGGAATCTCCGGGCTGACCCTGGCTCGCGAGACCCTCGCGCGCCACCCGGACTGGTCCATCTCACTGCTCGAGTCCGAGGACGCGCCCGGGGGGACCATGCGCTCCGACTGGGTGGGGGACTGCCTCTGCGAGTGGGGGCCCAACGGCTTCCTCACCAATGTTCCGCACAGCTGGGATCTCGCCCATGAGCTGGGTCTGGGAGAGCGCATCCTGGTCGCCCACGAGAACGCGGAGCATCGCTATCTCTGGGTGAACGGGGCCCTGCGGGCTCTGCCGATGAAGCCTGCCGCCTTCTTCGGGAGCGACCTCTTGAGCCGCCGCGGCAGGGCGCGGGTCCTCCTCGAGCCGTTCATGCCCAAGGGGCCGGCGGGACAGGACGAGAGCGTCTTCTCCTTCGCGTCGCGGCGGATCGGCCGGGAGGCCGCCTCCGTGCTGGTGGACGCGATGGTCTCCGGTATCTACGCCGGCGACCCGGAGCGCCTGAGCCTCATGGCCGCCTTCCCCCGCATGAAGCAGATGGAAGAGACCCATGGGAGCCTGGTCAAGGCCATGATCGCCAAGATGCGCGAGGCCCGCCGCAGCAGGACCAAGGCGGGTGGTCCGATGGGACCGGGGGGGAAGCTCACCTCCTTCGACGGGGGCATGCAGGTACTGGTGGACCGTCTCGTGGAGATTGCGGGGCCCCGCCTGCGGCTCGAGACGAGTGTCACCGGCATGGAGCCCGTGGAAGGGGGCTTCCGCCTCGAGACCATGCGCCGCGGCGAGCCCTCGGTCCTGCAGGCCCGCCGGGTCGTCCTGGCCACTCCTTCCTTCGTGAGCCACGCGATCCTCAAGCGCCGCTTCTGGCGGGTGGCGCAGACCCTGGAATCGATCCCCTACGCCGGGATCACCGTGGCCTGCCTCATCTACGACCGCCCGCAGATCGCCCGCGACCTGAACGGCTTCGGGTTCCTGGTGCCGCGGGGACAGGGGCCGCGGCTCCTCGGCGCCATCTGGACGGGCAGCATCTTTCCTCCCCACGCGAGGAACGGGCGGGTGCTCATGCGCACGATGGTGGGCGGGGCACGCGACCCGGAAGGTGCGGCCCTTTCCGAGGGGCACATGGTGGACCTCGTGCACGGGGAGCTGGGCCGGATGCTGGGAGGCATCGAGGGCCGACCCCGCGAGACCCGGCTCTTCCGCCACCCCAAGGGGATCCCCCAGTACGCGGTGGGTCATCCCGAGCGGTTGCGCGAGCTGGACCGGGACCTCGGGGAGTTCCCCGGCCTCTTCCTGCTCAACAACGCGTACCGGGGAATCGGGGTGAACGACTGCGTGCGTGAGGCGAAGGCCCTGGCCGCGCGCCTCGCCGGCGAGGCCGCCGCGCCGAACCGGCCGGCTCCGGCCGCGGAGGCGGTGCGATGAACGCCGGCGCCCTGATCCGCGCCAAGCGGGACGGCCTCGAGTTGAGGGACGAGGAAATCGAGGCCTTCCTGCGCGCCTTCGTCGGCGGCGAGGTGGCCCCGTACCAGATGACCGCCTTCCTCATGGCGGTTTTCTTCCGCGGCATGTCGGCCCGCGAGACCGCCACCCTCACACGGGTGATGGTGGAGACCGGAGAGATCTTCACCTTTCCGGACATCCCCGGCCTCAAGGTGGACAAGCACTCCACCGGCGGGGTCGGTGATCTCGTCTCCCTTCCCCTGGCCCCCCTCGTGGCGGCCTGCGGGGTGCCCGTGCCGATGGTGTCCGGCCGTGGCCTGGGGCACACCGGGGGCACCCTCGACAAGCTGGAGAGCATCCCCGGCCTGCGCACCGACCTGGGCCGCGCCGCTTTCCACCGGATACTCAAGGATGTCGGCTTCGTGATGGGAGGACAGACCGAGTCGCTCGTCCCTGCGGACCGGCAGATGTACGCGCTGCGCGATGTCACCGCCACCGTGGAGTCCATCCCGCTCATCGTGAGCAGCATCCTCTCCAAGAAGGTCGCGGAGGGGATCGACGCCCTGGTGCTGGATGTGAAATGCGGGCGAGGGGCCTTCATGAAGGGCGAAGCTGATGCGCTGCGCCTCGCCGAGGAGCTGACCCGGGTGGGCACCCTGATGGGGAAGCAGGTGGCGGCCTTCGTCACCGACATGGATCAGCCGCTCGGCACCGCGGCAGGGAACGCTGTGGAGGTGCGGGTGGCCCTGGACTGCCTGGCCGGGAAGGGTCCGGCGGACCTGATGGATCTCGTCCGCACCCTGGGGGCGGCGATGCTCCTTTTGGGGGGCAAGGCGGCGTCCTGGAACGAGGCCTGGTCGCGGATCGAGCACGCGGTGGCCGACGGCTCCGGCCTGAGCCGGTTCGAGGCGATGGTGGAGGCTCAGGGCGGCGACCCGCGGGTGGTGCGCGACCCGGGATTGCTGCCCGAGGCCCCGCTGCGCATCGAGGTCGCGGCCCCCCGGGCCGGCTTCGTCGACGATGTCGACCCCTACCTCATCGGCGAGGCGGTCGTGGAGCTCGGGGGCGGCCGGCGTCGCGCGGAGGATGCGATCGACCCCTCGGTGGGGATCCTCCTGAACCGCCGCCATGGCGACCGGGTGGAGCAAGGGGAGCCCATGGCCCTGGTGCTCGCCGGCGTGGAGCAAACGGGCCGCCGGGTGGCTCGCGACCTGGTGGCGGGGGCCTTCCGGATCGGGGACGAAGCGCCTCCCCCGCGAAACCTCATCAAGCACCTGGTGACCAGTGAAGGCCGGCGGACCTGGTGGGGAGGGGACAGTTGGTCGGCGTGAAAGGGACTCCTTCGCGATCGAGCATGCGGCGCGGCCGGGGAAGTCGCGCGGGCGCGCCGGCGCAGGAACGGATGCGGCGATGATCGATGCCAGACTCCTATTGAGTGCATTGCTGGAGCTGCTCCCCGTCTTCTACGGGGTCGCCTTCTTCAACTATGTCCTGGTGTTCGTCACCGACGAATCCACGGTGCGGCGCCTGGCGCGACCGCTCCTCACCATCGCCGTGGTGGCGAACCTGATCTATCTGCTGGGCTTCACCCTCTACTTCGAGCATATCCCTCTGGTGACCGTGTACCAGGCCCTCGGCGCGGTCGGTTTCGCGGTGGCCGCCACCTACCTGTTCGTGGAGTCGCGGACGGGAACGCCCCACACCGGGCCGTTCATCCTCTTCCTGGTCGTGGTGTTCCAGGTGCTCAACACGCTCTTCCCGAAACTGGACCGGGACATCCCGCAGATCCTCGCCAGCACCCTCTTCAGCTTTCATGTGTCAGCGGCGGTGCTCGGCTACTCCGCCTTCGCGGTGGCCGCGGTGTACGGGCTCCTCTACCTCATGCTCTACCACCAGATCCGGACCAAGAGTTTCGGTCTGGTGTTCCGGCGCCTGCCCTCGCTGGACATCCTGGATCGAATGAACTTCTACTCCTCGGTGACCGGGTTCACCCTGCTCACGATCGCCATCGTGCTCGGAGCGATCTGGGGCTCGCGCCTGGCCCGCGAGTTGCCCATGGACCCCGGGCGGCCCGTCTACCTGGATCCCAAGGTGCTGGTGGCGTTCGGGACCTGGGCCCTCTACGGCCTGGCCATCCTCGGACGCCGGTTCCGCGCGTGGAAGGGCCCGCGCATGGCGTACTCGTCGCTGCTCGGCTTCCTGGTCGTCCTCTTCTCCCTCTTTGCCGTGAACTTCTTCCTCACGAAGTTCCATGTGTTCGTGAGCTAGGGGGGAGCGGAGATGGGACTCGTTCTGCTCGGCCTCAACCATCGCACGGCCCCGCTTCCGGTAAGGGAGCAGGTGGTGTACTCGCGGGAGGAGGCGCTCGGCGCGCTGCGTGCGCTGCGCGAGGAGCAGTGCGTGCCCCAGGCCATGCTGCTCAGCACCTGCAACCGGACCGAGATCTACGCCGTGGTGGCCGACCCCCAGGGGATCGCCCCCGCCATGCGCGACCGGCTCTTCCTGACCCGCATCCCTGAAGGGAACGGCCGCCGGCTCGACTACATCTATCAGGAGACGGGCGAGAACGCGGTGCGCCACCTCTTCCGCGTGGCCTGCGGCCTGGACTCCCTGGTCCTCGGGGAACAGGAGATCCTGGGACAGGTCAAGACCGCGTACGAGATCGCACGCGACGCGGAAGCCGCGGGCAGCGTGCTGCACAAGCTCGCCGCGCGCGCGTTCCACATCGGCAAGCGTGCCCGGACGGAGACGAAGATCGGGCTGGGGGCCGTCTCCGTGGCCTTCGCGGCGGTGGAGCTGGCGGAGAAGGTGTTCCAGAAGCTCGAGGGCCGCGGGGCGCTCCTCGTGGGGGCGGGGGAGAACGGGGCGCTCTGCGCCCGGCATCTCCTCGCCCGCAAGGTGGAGCCGCTCCTCGTCGCCAATCGCACCACGGCCCGGGCCGACGCCCTGGCCCGCGACCTGGGCGGGGAGACCGTCTCCTTCGAGCGCCTCGCCGAGGCCATGGCGAGGGTGGACATCGTGGTCTGCACGACCGGCGCCCCCAACGCCATCATCGGACGCGACCTCGTTCGCGAGGTCATGCACCGGCGCGAGGGCAGGCCCCTCGTTCTGATGGACATCGCCGTACCCCGCGATGTGGACCCCGCGGTGGACGGCATCGGCAGCGTGTTCCGCTTCGACATCGACGCCCTCACCAGCGTGGTGGACCGCAATCTCGCCCGCCGCGAGAAGGAGGTCCCGGTCGTCGAGCAGATGGTGCAGGTCGAGGTGGAGAGCTTCATGAGGTGGCTGGACAGCCTCGCGGCTGGGCCCGTGATCCGGGACCTGCACCAGGCCTTCGACGCCGTCCGCGAGTTCGAGTACGCGAAGAACGCGAAGCGGTTCCGGGAAGAGGATCGGGAGCCCCTCGACATCTTCAGCCGCAACCTGGTGCGCAAGCTCCTCATGGGCATCACCACGGAGATCAAGGGCTACCGTCCGGACGATCCGGTGCAGATGGAGCGGCTCGCCGCGCTCCGTCAGATGTTCCACCTGAACGGTGGGGAAGGGCAGGACGATGACGAGCAGCCCTTCTAAGGTGACGATCGCCACCCGCGGGTCCGACCTCGCGCTCTGGCAGTCCCGCTGGGTGCGGGAACGGCTGATGGAAGCCCACCCCGGGCTCGTGGTGGAGCTGCGCGTCATCAGGACCAGCGGCGACCGCTTCCAGGCCGCGTCCCTCCAGGCCCTCGGGGGCGGGAAGGGCGCGTTCACCAAGGAGATCCAGGACGCCCTGCTCGATGGAAGCGCGGACCTTGCCGTGCACAGTCTCAAGGACCTGCCCACGGAGCCCGTGCGCGGCCTGCGCCTCTGGGCGCATCCCGAGCGCTTCGACCCGCGGGACGCATGGATCGGCCGGGACGGTCTCCGCTACCTGGAAGTGCCCGCCGGCGCCTCGGTGGCCACCGGTTCCCTGCGTCGCATGGCCCAGGTTCGCCATCGCCACCCGGGCGCTCGCGTGGAGGAGATCCGGGGCAATGTGGAGACGCGGCTGCGCAAGTTCAACGAAGGGGCCATGGCGGGCATGTTTCTGGCGATGGCCGGCCTCCTGCGGCTGGGGCTGGCCGGGCATGTGACCGAGGCCCTCGACCCCGCCCTCTTCCTTCCCGCCCCGGGCCAGGGCGCCCTGGCCGTGGAGGGTCGCGACGACGCCTCCACGGGCAGGCTCCTCGCGGTGCTGGATCACCCCGGCACACGCGGCCGCGTCACTGCCGAGCGAGCGTTTCTGGCGGAGCTGGAAGGCGGCTGCCAGGTCCCCGTCGCGGCTCTGGCCGGCCTGGAGGGAGAGGATCTGGTTCTGGACGGGCTCGTGGCGTCGGTCGACGGAACGCGTCTCCTGCGCGGAACCCGCCGAGGCCCCCGCGGCGACGCGGAGCGTCTCGGGCGGGGGCTCGCCCGCGAGCTCATCGACCGGGGGGCCGCGGACATCCTGGCCGACATCCGCACCACCCCCGAAGCGAACGGATGAAGTCGGGGATCACGCCCTCCGTCTGGGTGACGCGGGCCGTTCCGGGCAACGCGGCCACGGCAGGCGCGCTCTCGGCTGCGGGTCTGGATGTGATCGCCGCGCCGGTTCTGGTCACCCGGTCCCTCGTGGGCGCGCCGCTCCCCGCGGGCGACCTCCCGGATTGGGTGGTCTTCGTGAGTGCCAACGCGGTGCGGGGATTCGAGGAGGCGCTCGCCGGGGCTGGCGCCGCAGCCGTCAGGAGCCGCGCGCGAGCCGCCGCGGTCGGGCGGCGCACCGCGCAGTGCGCCGAGGACTCGGGGTGGCGGGTCGAGGCGCTCCCCGGGGAGGAAGACGCGGAGGGGCTCCTGCGGGCGCTCCTCGCCTTCGAGCTGCGCGGCCGGCGCATGTGGATTCCCTCCGGGAACCGCGAAGGGAGCGCGACCCGCGCGCTGCCCGAGGCGCTGGCCGGGAGGGGGGCTCTCGTTTCCGTCGTCCCGGTCTACGAGACCGTGGATCGTCCGCTCACCCCGCCGGAGCTGCGGCGCCTCGCCGAGGCCGTCCCCGGCGTCGTCGTCTTTCACAGTCCTTCCGCGGTGGAGGCGGTGTTCTCGCCCGTCGCGGCGGACCCCGTGCTGCGCTGGCGTGAGAGCGCAGTCGCCCTGGCCATCGGTCCCGCGACCTTCCGCCGACTGGGTGAGCTGGGTGCGAGGCGCATGGCCCAGTGCAGGGAACCGTCCGATGCGGAGGTGGTGGTGGTGGTGACCGCCCAGGAACCGTTCCGATCCCAAGGAGCATGACATGACGACCTATCCGACCCTGCGCATGCGCCGGCTGCGCAAGCACCCCGGCGTGCGCCGGCTCGTCCGGGAAACCCGTCTCACGGCCGACGCCTTTATCTACCCCCTGTTCCTCTGCCCCGGCTCCGGGGTGGACAGGCCGGTGGGCTCCATGCCCGGCGTGGGCCAGTGGTCGGTGGATACCCTCGCCGCCCAGGCCCCGCGCATCCGCGACGAGGGCATCCCCGCGGTGATCCTGTTCGGCATCCCCGAAGACAAGGACGCCACCGGGTCGGCCTCCTGGCGGGACGGGGGCATCGTCCAGCGCGGCCTGGAGGCGGTGAAGCAGGCGGCGCCGGAGATGGTGGCCATGGTGGACCTCTGCTTCTGCGAGTACACGGACCATGGCCACTGCGGGGTGATGCGGGACGGCGTGCTCGACAACGACGCGACCCTCGAAAATCTCGCCCGCCAGGCGGTCTCCCTCGCGCGGGCCGGCGCGGATGTGATCGCCCCCTCCGGCATGATCGACGGGATGGTCACCACGATCCGCTCCGCGCTCGACACTGCAGGCTTCCCCGAGCTGCCCATCCTCTCCTATGCGGCCAAGTACGCCTCCGGGTTCTACGGCCCCTTCCGGGACGCCGCGGAATCCACGCCGGCCTTCGGGGACCGCCGGTCCCACCAGATGGATCCGGGAAATGCCGGGGAGGCCCTGCGCGAGGTGGCGATCGACCTGGAGGAAGGCGCGGACATGGTGATGGTCAAGCCGGCCATGCCGTACCTGGACGTGATCCGGCTGGTGAAGGACCGCTTCGGGGTGCCTACCGCCGCCTATCAGGTGAGCGGTGAGTACAGCATGATCCGGGCGGCCGCCGCGCGGGGATGGCTCGACGAGGAGCGCGTGATGATGGAGAGCCTCACCGCGATCCGGCGGGCGGGCGCGGACATGATCCTGACCTATTTCGCGCGGGACGCGGCGAAGCTCCTGCGCAACGGGTGGACAGGCTAGGAGAGCGGCGATGACGAAGACCGATTCCACGCGATACGAACGAAGCCGCCGCGCCATGGAGTCCGCGCGGCGGGTGATCCCCGGCGGGGTGAACTCCCCGGTCCGCGCCTTCGGGGGAGTGGGGGGGGACGCCCCGTTCATCGCGGCCGCCCGGGGGAGCCGCCTCGTCGATGTCGACGGCAACGAGTACATCGACTATGTCGGGTCCTGGGGCCCGATGATCCTGGGCCACGCGGATCCGGAAGTCGTCGAGGCCCTGCGCGAGGCCGCCGGGCGCGGCACCAGCTACGGGGCCCCCACGGAGGCCGAGACCGATCTGGCCCGCCTGGTCGCGCAGCGGGTGCGGAATGTGGAGATGCTTCGGCTGGTGAACAGCGGCACCGAAGCCACCATGTCCGCGCTGCGCCTCGCCCGGGCCCACACCGGCCGGCGCCGGTTCGTGAAGTTCATCGGCTGCTACCACGGCCATGGCGACGCCTTCCTCGTCCAGGCGGGGTCCGGCGCCATGACCCTGGGTGTGCCCAACAGCCCCGGCGTCCCCGAGTCCGTGGTGGCCGACACGCTGCTCGCCTCCTTCAACGATCTCGACCAGGTGCGCGCTCTCTTCCGGGCGAACCCCGGTGTGATCGCCGCCGTGTTCGTCGAGCCGGTGGCCGGGAACATGGGTCTCATCCCTCCGGAGCCGGGGTTCCTCGAGGGGCTCCGCGAGGTGACCGCGGCGGAGGGCGCTTTGCTGGTCATGGACGAGGTGATGACGGGGTTTCGGGTCGCCCGCGGAGGCGCGCAGGAGCGGTTCGGCGTGTACGGCGACCTGGTCACCCTGGGCAAGATCATCGGCGGCGGGCTGCCCGTGGGCGCCTTCGGCGGACGCGC
>CAZWKH010000074.1:0-9793 GCA_964633885.1 uncultured bacterium
AAGTCGGCGGTCGCGCGCGTTCGTTTGACCCCCGGCCGGGGCCTCGTCACCGTGAACGGTCAGACTCCGGTGGAGTACTTCCGCCGGGACACCCTGGTCCGGGAACTGCACCTGCCCCTGCAGGAGACGCAGACCCAGGACCGGTACGACGTCAACGCGATCTGTCACGGCGGCGGGCTGGCCAGCCAGGCCGGAGCCATGCGGCTGGGCATCGCGCGGGCGCTCGCCCAGGTGGACCCGGATCTCCGCCCCGCCCTGCGGCGCAACGGCTTCCTCTCGCGCGATTCGCGCATGAAGGAACGCAAGAAGTACGGGCAGCCCGGCGCCCGGAAGCGTTTCCAGTTCTCGAAGCGCTAGGATTGCGGCGCGGGGGTCGCGTGCGGCCCCCGCGCCGTTCCGGTTCGGTTCGCAAATCCACACGCTCCGGCACCTCCCGGCGTGGCCCGCATGTTCCCGTCCGTGGACGGGGCGCGCGGCGCCGAGTGGGGGATCTCTTCGTGACGGGGCGGCGGCTGTAACGCACAACACGACCCAAGGAGAAGAGGCATCATCATGTCCCAGCCCACCATGCGTGAGCTCCTGGAAGCGGGAGTCCACTTCGGCCACCAGACCCGCCGCTGGAATCCCAAGATGAAGAAGTACATCTTCATCGAGCGCAACGGCATTCACATCATGGACCTCTCCAAGACCCTCGAGGCGCTGGAGACGGCCGCGGTCGCGGTCCGCAAGTCGGTCGCCCACGGCGGCGTCGTGCTCTTCGTGGGCACCAAGAAGCAGGCCCAGGAGATCATCAGGGAAGAGGCGGAGCGCTGCGGACAGTACTATGTGACCGAGCGCTGGCTGGGCGGCATGCTCACCAACTTCAAGACCATCAAGGCCTCCATCGCCCGCCTGAAGGAACTCGACCGCATCGTGGCCGACGGCACCATCAGCTCCTTCACCAAGAAGGAGGCGGCGGGCCTGGACAAGGAGCGGGGCAAGCTCGAGAAGGTCTTCTCCGGCATCAAGAACATGGAGCGCGTGCCGTCGCTGGTCTTCATCGTCGACACCAACAAGGAACGCATCGCGGTGGCGGAGGCGAACCGGCTCGGGATTCCGATCGTCGGGATCGTCGACACGAACTGCGACCCCGACCTCATCACCTATCCGATCCCCGGCAACGACGACGCCCTGCGCGCCATCAAGCTGATCGCGCGGGTCGTGGCCGACGCGACCATGGAGGCGGAGCGGGTGGCCTCGGACAAGACCGATTTCTCGGAAGGCTACTCGGCCGGCGGGGACGCCGACGAGGAGCTCGCGTTCAAGGGCTAGAGGCCGGCGGGACGCCCCGCCCACGCCTCGCCCCGTTCCCCAGGACTTGACCGGCGGAAGGGTCCGCCGGATCCCGTGATCACGAAGGAGAGATCGACGATGAGCACCATCACCGCGAACATGGTCAGCGAGCTGCGCGCCCGGACCGGCGCCGGCATCATGGACTGCAAGAGGGCGCTGGCCGAGACCGAAGGCGACGTGGAGAAGGCGATCGACCTGCTCCGCAAGTCAGGCATCGCGAAGGCCGCCAAGAAGGCCGGCCGGGCCGCCTCCGAGGGCCTCGTGCACGCCTACATCCACCCCGGCGGACGGATCGGCGTCCTGCTGGAAGTAAACTGCGAGACGGATTTCGTGGCCCGCAACGAGCAATTCCAGACCCTCATCCACGACCTGGCCATGCATGTGGCGGCGGCCAAGCCCCTGGCGGTGCGCCGCGAGGAGGTGGACCCCGAGCTGGTGGCGCGTGAGCGCGCCCTCTTCGAGGCCCAGGCCCGGGAGAGCGGGAAGCCCGCGCCGGTGGTGGAGAAGATGGTGGAAGGGCGCCTGGCGAAGTTCTACGAGGAGAATGTTCTCCTCGAGCAGGGCTTCGTGAAGGACCCGGAGAAGAAGGTGGACGAGGTGGTCAAGGAGCACATCGCCACCATCGGCGAGAACATCGTCGTGCGGCGCTTCGCCCGCTTCGAGCTCGGGCAGGAGGACTGATGCCCGCCCCGGCCGCCCCCGGCGAGCCGCGCTACCGGCGGATCCTGCTCAAGATCTCCGGGGAGATCCTGGCCGGGGACCAGGGGTTCGGCATTGCCAGCCCCCCCCTCGATCAGATCGCGCGGGAGATCAAGGGCGTGCGCGACCTCGGGGTGGAGGTGGGGCTCGTGATCGGCGGAGGGAACATCTTCCGCGGCATCTCGGGCTCCGCCCACGGCATGGACCGCACCACCGCCGACCACATGGGGATGCTGGCGACCGTGATCAACGCGCTGGCGCTGCAGGACCGCCTCGAGGGGCTCGGCCTCTTTACCCGCGTGATGTCGGCCATTAAGATGGAACAGGTCGCGGAGCCCTTCATCCGCCGCCGCGCCGTGCGCCACCTGGAGAAGGGGCGCGTGGTGATCCTGGCCGCGGGGACGGGCAACCCGTACTTCACCACCGACACCGCCGCCGCGCTGCGGGCGGTGGAGATCGGGGCCGAGGTCATCATCAAGGGCACCAAGGTGGACGGCGTGTTCACCGGCGACCCGATGAAGGATCCGTCGGCGACGCGCTACGATCGTCTGGGCTACCTGGATGTTCTGAACCAGGGGCTCAAGGTGATGGACTCGACGGCGGTGTCCCTGTGCATGGACAACCGGCTTCCGATCCTGGTCTTCAACTTCACGACCGCCGGCAACCTGCGCCGCCTGGTCCTCGGGGAGCCGGTCGGCACGCTGGTGGGAGAGGGATAACATGGACAAGGAGATGGCGGTCCACGAAACCCGGATGGGCAAGGTAATCGAGACCTTCCAGCGCGAGCTCGGGAGCATCCGCGCCGGTAAGGCCACCCCGTCGCTGCTCGACAATATCCGCGTGGACTACTACGGCACGCCCACACCGCTCAAGCAGGTGGCGACGGTGTCCGCGCCGGAGCCCCGGCTGCTCATCGTGCAGCCCTGGGAGAAGAACCTCCTCCAGCCCATCGCCAAGGCCATCCAGGCCAGCGACCTGGGGCTCAACCCGCAGGACGACGGCAATGTGCTCAAGATTCCGATCCCCCCGCTGAACGAGGAGCGCCGCAAGGACCTCGTGAAGATGGCCCACAAGCTGGCCGAGGAAGGGCGAGTGGCCATCCGCAATGTGCGCCGCGACGGGAACGAGCAGTACAAGAAGGCCCAGAAGAACGGCGAGGTCTCCGAGGACGACGCCCGGCGGGCGACCGAGCAGGTCCAGAAGCTGCACGACAAGTACATCGCCCAGATCGACGACATCCTGAAGAAGAAGGAAGCCGAGGTCATGGAGGTCTAGGCCGTCCGGCCCGCCTCCCGATCCCGACCGCCTCTCCCGCCGGCCCCGCGGAGGGCCCCGATGGTGCCCGAAACCGAACGCCTCGACTTCGAGGCGCAGCTCAAGCAGGACATCCTGCTCGGCGAGGATGTCCCGCGCCACATCGCCGTGATCATGGACGGCAACGGGCGCTGGGCCCGCAGCCGGAACCGCCCCCGCGTCTTCGGCCACCTCTCCGGCCGCCACGCGGTGCGCGAGACGGTGATGGGGTGCCGCGAGCTGGGCGTCCAGGTGCTCACGCTCTACACCTTCTCGGTCGAGAACTGGCAGCGCCCCCCGGCCGAGGTGAGCTCCCTGATGCGCATCCTGCAGCAGACCCTGCGGGAGCAGCGCGACGAGATGCGCGAGAACGGCATTCGCCTCCAGGTGGTGGGCCGGATGGAGGACCTCCCCCGCGCGGTGCAGAACACCCTCGCGGAGACCATGGACTTCCTGGGGGGCGGCAGGGACATGCTCCTCAACCTCGCCCTCTCCTACGGCGGTCGGACGGAGCTCACGGAGGCCGCCCGCGCCATCGCGCGCGAGGTGCGCGCGGGCACCATGGACCCCGAACAGGTGGACGAGGCCGCGATTGCGGCCCGTCTGTACACCGCGGGGATGCCCGATCCGGACCTGCTCATCCGCACCAGCGGCGAGGTGCGCATCTCCAACTTCCTGCTCTGGCAGGTGGCCTACTCCGAGATCTGGGTAACCCCCGTTCTCTGGCCCGACTTCAGGAAAGAGCACCTGTTCCGGGCCGTGCTCGACTACCAGCATCGGGAGCGCCGGTTCGGCCGTGTGCGCTGAAGGCGCGGCGCGGTCCCGTCTACGCGCCCAGTCCATCGGGGCGCGGATCGTCTCCGGCATCGCGCTGGCCCTGATCACCCTGGCCGCCGCGTGGCTGGGCGGAAGAGCCCTGGCGGCGCTGCTCCTTGCCGGGGTGCTGGTGGCGCTCTTCGAGTTCCTGCGCATGGCGGCCCAGGCGGGCCATCCCGTCCCGACCCTGCAGGGTCTGGTGGCGGGTGCGGTGGTGGTGGTCCTGGGCGCGACCCACGGCACCGCGAACATGGGCGTGGTGTTCCTCGTGATCGGGATCTGGATGATCGGCGCCTCCCTGCGCCCGCCCATCGAGGGTCGTCTCCTCGGCCTCGCCCTGGCCCTGCTAGGCGTGGTCTACATCGCGGGCCTCGGGGTGCACCTCCTCTGGCTGCGGGAGCTGGACCGCGGGCTGGGACTCCTGCTCCTGGTCCTCCTGTGCACCTGGGCCGCGGACACCTTTGCTTTCTTCACCGGCATCCGCTGGGGCAAGCGCAAGCTCGCGCCGCAGGTGAGCCCCGGGAAGTCCGTGGAGGGATTCCTGGGCGGGCTCGCCGGTTCGGTTCTGGTGGCGGGCGGCGCCGCGCCCTTCGTCACCGGCCTCACCCTTGCGCAGGCGCTTCTTGCCGGGCTGGTCATCGGGCTGGTCGCGCCGCTCGGCGACCTCTTCGAATCCCTCGTCAAGCGCAACCTGCGCGCCAAGGACGCCTCCCATGTCATCCCGGGCCACGGCGGCGTGCTGGACCGCATAGACAGCCTTCTGCTCGCCGCTCCGGTCGCCTACTATCTCTTCCGGTTTCTGCTGACCTGATCGCGCGCTCGCGGGTGGCCGTGGGCGGCGCGGGGAGGATGCGGATCGTGCCCTTGCCCGGATTTCCGCGACGGGTCGCGCTGCTCGGCGCCACCGGTTCGATCGGCCGCAAGGCCCTCGCTGTGGCCGAGCGCTACCCGGACCGTCTGCAGATCGCCGCGCTGGCCGCAAGGGGCTCGGTGAAGGCCCTCGCCGAGGCGGCATGCCGCTTCGGCGTGACGCGGGTGGCGATCGGCGAGGCGGATCGGGTGGCGGAGCTGCGCAGGCTCCTTCCTTCCGGCGCCACGGCGGAGGGCGGCGCCGAGGCGGTGGCGGCCCTGGCCGGACTGGACGGCGTCGACCTGGTCGTGAACGGCATGATCGGCCGCGCGGGCCTCGAGGCGAGCCTCCTGGCAGCGCGGCGCGGGAAACTGCTCGCACTGGCCAACAAGGAGTCCCTGGTCCTGGCCGGGGAGCTCCTCATGCGCGCGGCCGGCGAGCATGGCGCGCGGGTCATCCCGGTGGACAGCGAGCACTCGGGGCTCTTCCAGTGCCTGGAGGGCCGCGATCCGGCGACGGTGAAGCGCCTCCTCATCACCGCCTCGGGGGGGCCCTTCCGCGGAAGGCGCCGCGAGGACCTGGCCGCCGTCACTCCGGAAGAAGCCCTGCGCCACCCCGTGTGGCCCATGGGCCCCCGCATCACCGTGGACAGCGCGACCCTCTTCAACAAGGGGCTGGAGGTGATCGAGACGGAGCGGCTCTTCGGGGTGCCGCTGGAGCGCATCGAGGTCTGGGTGCACCCGCAGAGCGTGGTGCACGCCCTGGTGGAGCTCGCCGACGGCGCGATGCTCGCACAGCTCTCCACGCCGGACATGCTCATGCCCGTGCAGTACGCGATGAGCTATCCCGAGCGGTGGGACTGCGCGGTGCCCTCCTGCGATCTGCCCCGGTGGGGCGCGCTCGGCTTCGAGCGACCCGACATCGAGGCCTTCCCGGCCCTGGGACTCGCCTACCGCGCGGCCCGAACCGGAGGAACCGCCCCCGCCGCGCTGAACGCAGCCGACGAGGTGGCGGTGGCCGCTTTCCTGGAGCGCAGGCTCGCGTTTCCGGCCATCGCGGAGGTGGTGGAAGAAGTGCTGGATCGCGCCGGCAACCGCCCCGCCGACTCCCTCGAGGCCGTGACCCTGGCCGATCGGGAGGCGCGCGCGCTGGCGCTCGAGGCGGTCGCTGCGCGCGGGCACTGACATGCGCAGCCTTCATGTCGCGACCGCGCGGAGCTGGCGCGGCGGGGAGCAGCAGGTGCTCTACCTGCTCGAAGGGCTGCTGCGCCGCGGCCATCAGCCCAGGCTGGCCGCGCCGGGGGGTTGCCCGCTGGCCCGCCGCGCGGCGGCGATCGGCGTGCCCCTGGCGCGCATCGACTCCCGCGGCGACCTGGACCTCATCGCCGCGCTGCGGCTGGCGCGGGTCGCTCGGGAGGGCACGGATCTCCTCCACCTCCACACCGGCCACGCCCATGCCCTGGGGCTCATGGCCGCGGCGATGCTCCGGCCGCGCCCCGCGATCCTGGTCTCGCGCCGTGTGGACTTCCGGCCCCGGGGACCGCTGCGTCGCTTCAAGTACGGCCGGGGCGTCGACCGCTTCATCGCGGTGAGCGATCGGGTGGCCGCGGTTCTCGCCGAGGCCGGGGTGTCCCGAGGGCGGATCGTGACCGTCCACAGCGGGATCGATCCCGCCCGCATGCAGGTCCCTCGGGACGCGCAAGGGCTTCGCCGCGAGCTCGCTATCCCGATGGATGCCAAGCTGGTAGGATTCGTCGGAGCTCTGGTCGCGCACAAGGCGCCGGGGGATTTCCTGGAAGCCCTGGCCCGGCTCGACCCGGGGGTGCATGGGCTGCTGGCCGGCTCCGGAGATCTCCTGGGAGAGCTGCGCGAGCGGGCGGCCCGCAGCGACCTGGCGGGGCGGGTGCATTTCCTGGGGCACCGCGAGGATGTCCCGCGCCTGCTGCGCTCGATCGATGTCTTCTGCCTGTCCTCCCGGCTCGAGGGGCTGGGCACGGCGGTACTGGACGCGATGGCGGCGGGAACCCCGGTGGTCGCGACGGCCGGTGGAGGGATCCCGGAAATGGTGGAGGACGGGGTCAGCGGGCTCCTGAGCCCACCGGCCGATCCGGGAAGCCTCGCCGCCGCGCTGCGCCGAGCGCTGGAGGAGCCCGGACTGGCCGGGCGGCTCGCGGAAGGCGGCCTGGCGCGGGTGGGCCGGTTCACGGCGGACCGGATGGTGGAGGGGACGATCGCGGTATACGAGGCAATCCGGAAAGGGAGCGAGCCGATTTCGTGATCACCGTCATTCTTGGCCTCCTGGTCTTCAGCGCCCTGGTCATCGTCCACGAGCTGGGGCATCTCCTCGTTGCCCGCCGCCTCGGCGTGCGGGTCGAACGCTTCTCCATCGGCTTCGGCCCGGTCATCCTCTCCCGCAAGGTGGGCGGGGTGCAGGTCGCGATCTCCGCATTCCCCCTGGGCGGCTATGTGAAGATGGGCGGGGACGACCCCCGCGATCGCGGGAATCTGCGGCCAGGCGACTTCTTCGCGGCCGCCTGGTGGCGGCGCGTCCTTATCGCCCTGGCCGGCCCCGGCGCGAACTTCCTCTTCGCCATCCTGATCAGCATCCTCCTGGCCTGGGTGGGCGTGCGGCTGCCCGACGCGCCGAACCTGATCGGCAAGGTCGCGGTGGCGGGAGCCGCGGACAGCCTCGGGTTCCGGGTGGGGGACCGCGTGGTCGCGGTGGACGGGACGCCTGTGGCCTCCCTCCAGGCTCTCTACCAGGAGGTCGGCCGGCTTCTGGAAGCGGACGCCCAGGGACCGGATCTTCTCCTCTCGGTGGAGCGCGCCGAGGGTCCGGCGAGCATCGTCCTGCCGCGCGCGGCAGCCGGGCGCGCGCTCCAGAGCCTCGAATTTCCGCTCCCCGCGGTGGTGGGCGATGTGATCCGCGGCACCCCCGCCTATCAGGCGGGTCTCATGGAGGGCGACCGGATCACCGCCATCGACGGCGCGCCGGTGGAGAGCTGGTCGGACATGACCGGCCATATCCTCAAGAGCCCGGGCCGCGAGATCACCCTCACCTTGCTGCGGGAAGGGCGCAGTCTGGAGTTGCCCATCACGCCGATGAGCGACAGCTCCGGGGACTCGACCGTGGGGCGCATCGGCATCGGGCCCGCGGTGCAGTCCACCTATCTGGTCCGCTTCGGTTTCCTGGAGGGGATCGTGCAGGGCACCGGCGGGGCGCTCGCCACGGTGGCGGAAACGGCGCGCAGCATCGGCACCCTCTTCACCACACCCTCGAACCTGAGCCAGCTCAGCGGGCCGGTGGCCATCATCCAGGCCTCGGGCGACGCCGCGCAGCGCGGGTGGGACCGGCTCCTCAACCTCGGGGTGTGGTTGAGCGTGGCTCTCATGGTCTTCAACCTGCTTCCCATCCCGATCCTGGACGGAGGCATGGTGGTGCTGAGCGTTCTGGAGGCTGTGCGGGGACGGCCGCTCGGCAACCGGGGCCTCGCCATTTACCAGGGGGTGGGGATGGCGGTGCTGGGGACGCTCTTCCTGTTCGTGCTCATCAACGATCCGCTTCGCATCCTCCAGCGTCGCAGCGCGCTGGGCCGTCTCGGAGACGCGGCTCCCTGAGGAAGCGAGGCCCCGGAGTTGAGACGAGCCCTCCTGATCTGCGCCGCGGCCCTTCTGGGGGCGATCGGGTGCGGCCGCGCCGAGAACTCGCTGCTCCTCCTCGAGGAGCTCCCCGACATCGCGAGCATCACCTTCGAGGGTAACGAGGCCTTCAGCGACGGCGAGCTGCGCGGCCTCATGATCCTGCGCGCAGGGAACCGCTGGAATCCCTTCCAGGACACGAAGTACCGCAAGACCCAGCTCGAAACCGACCTGCAGGCGGTGCTGACCTCCTACATGCGCCACGGCTACCTGCGGGCGCGGATCGCGGACCGCCAGGTGCGCCGCAGCGACGACAAGGTGCACATCCTCATCCGCATCGAGGAGGGGGAGCCCACCCGCGTGGCGAGCGTGGTGGTGCACGGACTTGAGGCCATGCCGGTCGAGGACCTGCATCTCTCGCTGCGCGCCGGGGAACCGGCCGATCCCTTCCGGCTCGAGGACGATCGCCGCAAGATCCTGGCCCGCCTCGCCGACCTGGGCTACTGGGAGGCGAGCGTGGCCGCGAAGCTGGTCTTCTATGGCGACCGGGCGGTGGCTTTCCACCATGTGCACGAAGGGGCCCTGGTCCGGGCGGGACGGGTGGAGGTCGTCGGGCTCCAGCAGGTGGCTCCCTCGGTGGCCCTGCGGCAGGTGCGGGTGGCCCCCGGCGAACTGCTCGAGCTGCGCGACCTGCTGGACAGCCAGACCCTCCTTCTGCAGAGCGGCATCTTCCTGGACGCGCAGTGGGACACGGCGGCGCCGGACACCAGCGCGCATACCCTGGATGTCTCCTTCCGGGTGAAGGAGCGCAGGCTCCACTGGCTGGAGGGGGGCGTGGGCGTGAACAGCCAGGAGCAGCTCCGCCTCTCGGGGGAATGGGGGGCCCGCAGCTTCCTCGGCACGGGCTATCGCTTTGCTCTCTTGAACCGCACCGAGCTGGATTTCTCGAACCGCGTCCAGTCGGTGCTGGACCGCACCACCACCACGGCGCTGGTGACCCTGCCGACCCTCTTCCGGACCCGCTGGGAGGGCCAGCCCAATGTCTTCCATGTCTACGACAACGCGCGGCTGGAGAAGCCGGAGACCCCCACGGACTGCGTCACCGATTCCACCGGCTCGCTCGACTACAGCCAGAATGTCCTGGGCGTGGGCTTCAGCGTGCGCC
>CAZWKH010000075.1:0-9769 GCA_964633885.1 uncultured bacterium
ATAAGTTGCAGTCCTCCCACGGTACTGACTGTCATGGAGAGTGACGGATCCGGCGCCGCAGATCTTGAGCCGCCCCCCGGAGTCAGGCCATAAGTTGTTTTTGTGTGGCGGATTACATGGCTCGTCCCCCCTCGGCATGGGGTTTGCTGCTCCTTTCCCGGGTCACACCCCTCGGTCCCCCGGAACTTAGGGGGGTCTATGTCGTCCATCCGCTCCCGCCTCTCGGTCCCCGTCCTGATCGCTCTCCTGGCCGCTTCTCAGGCCATCCCGGGCGCTGCCTCGGCGGAACCGGCCTTCAACCCCAGGATCGAGACGCCGCGTGCGATCCAGGACATCCGCGTCGACGGCAGGCTGGACGACGCGGCCTGGCAGACCGCCGCCCGCGCCACGGGATTCGTGGAGCGCTTTCCCGGAGACAACCTGGAGCCGCAGGTCGACACCGAGGCTCTGGTGACCTACGACGACGGGAACTTCTATGTGGCCTTCATCTGCCGGGACGATCCGGCCAGGGTCCGGGCCACCATGACCCAGCGCGACCAGTACGGCGGTGACGACGAGGTGATCCTCTGCCTGGACACCTACGGCGACGCGGCCTGGGCCTACGAGTTCTGCGTCAACCCTTACGGCGTCCAGAAGGACCTCCTCTGGACCAAGACCCATGGGGACGACTCCGGCTTCGACCTGGTGTGGTCGTCGGCGGCGCACATCGGTGAGGACGGATACACCGTCGAGATCGCGATCCCGTTCGCGAGCCTGCGTTTCCCCAACCGCGATGTGCAGACCTGGCGGGTCGACTTCCTGCGAAACCATCCCCGCGAGACCTACCGGACCTATTCCTGGTCGCCCAACACCCATGACGAGCAGTGCTGGCCCTGCCAGTGGGGGACGGTGAACGGGATCCACGGTGTGCGGCCGGGCAGGGGGCTCGAGCTCCTGCCCTCCTTCGTCTCCACCGAGGCGGGCCAGCTGGACGGGCTGCGCGACCTGTCCTTGGCGCAGATGAACCCGGACACCACCTTCTCCAACGGCGACCTGCTCGGGCAGGTCTCGCTCGGAGCCAAGTACTCGGTCACCTCCGATGTCACCCTGGAGGGGACCTACAACCCCGACTTCAGCCAGATCGAGGCGGACGCCGCGCAGGTGGACGTGAACTCGACCATCTCCCTCATGTATCCGGAGAAGCGGCCGTTCTTCCAGGAGGGGAGCGATCTCTTCATCACCCTCTTCAACTCGTTCTACACCCGGATGGTCAACGACCCCAACATGGCGGCCAAGGCCACCGCGCGGTGGAACAAGTTCAGCCTGGCCTATGTGGCGGCCCACGACGAGCACTCGCCCTACTCCATCCCGGTCGAGGAGCGCGGGTGGCTGCCGGAGGTCGGCGGCAGCCGGGTGAATGTCCTGCGCGGGCTGGGGAACATCGGCAACGGTTCGACGGTGGGTTTCCTGGCCTCGGAGCGCTCCTACGACCGAGGCGGCTCGGGAGCGATCCTTTCCGGCGACGGGGAGATCCGCCTGAACAGCAGCTACAGCCTGGTGGGACAGGGGATCCTGAGCCACACGCGGGAACCCGAGGGCATCGCCGTGGCCCCCGGAGCCCTCTTCGAAGACGGTAAACACACCGTGGACCTGGACGGGGAATCCTACTGGGGCACGGCGTTCATCACCGAGCTGCGCCGCCGCTCACGGCACTGGAACTTCACCCTGGACTACAACCAGCTCTCGCCCACCTACCGCACGCAGATCGGCTACGACCCCTGGAACGACCAACGGAGCTGCTTCGCCTTCACCACCTATCACATCCGTCCCACCAGCGGGCTCTTCGAGCGTATCTCGCCCCAGGTGGGGATCGACCGGCGGTGGAGCTTCGGCGCCGGCGACGAGAAGGCCGTCCGCAAGTGGACCCACGCCCAGGCAAACCTCGGCGTGAACCTGCGGTGGGCGCAAACCTACCTGGGTGTCGGCTACACCGCGGGCTCGGAGCGGTGGTTCGGGGCGGAGTACCGGGACCTCTGGACCTCCCGCGTCAACCTGTTCAGCCGGCCCCACGACAAGCTGGCCGGGTCGATGTCCATCCAGTGGGGACGGGGCCCGGCGGTCTTCGCCGACGCCGTGGGCAAGGAGCTGAATGTCGGCGCCGAGATGGACTTCAAGCCCATCGACCGGCTGGTGATCGAGCCGAGCTACAACTACTCGCGCAGCGCCCACCTCCGCACCGATCACGAGCTCTACAAGGAAGTGATCTGGCGTACCCGGTTCCGGCTCCAGGTGAACCCGCGGTTCTCTCTGCGCCTGGTCGCGCAGTACGACGATTACGATGTGAACCTGGCGGTGGGCGCCCCCGACTACTATCGCGTGAGCGGGCGGAGCTGGGAGCTGGATCCGCTCCTGACCTACCGGGTGAACTCCTTCTCGATGTTCTACCTGGGATCCACGCACGACCTGAGCGACTTCGGGGTCCCCACCGACGGGTTCGACCTGCCGTCCCAGACGCGCTCCATCTGGCGCCAGAGCCGGCGGCAGTTCTTCGCGAAGCTGCAGTACCTCTTCCAGACCTAGGGAGGCGGGGTGGGGGCGCCTTTCGGGGCGCTCTCACCCCTTCACTACCGCCAGGGGCCGCAGCCGCGCCACCACCGCGCTGAGCCCTGCAGCGGCCACCGCGTCCACCACCTCGGCCACATCCTTGTAGGCGGCGGCAGTCTCCTCCTGCTGGGTGCGCAGGCTGGCCGCGCGCACCAGGATCCCGGCCCGCTCCATCTCGCGCTGGATCGGCCGCCCCATGGCCTGCTCCCGGGCCTTGGTACGGGATAGCCGCCGTCCCGCGCCGTGGCAGCTCGAGCCGAAGGTATGCGTCATGGCGCCGGGCAGCCCGGCGAGGACGAAGCTGTAGCGCTCCATGTCGCCCGGGATGAGCACGGGCTGGCCGACCGCGCGGTAGTCGGCGGGGATGTCCCGGTGCCCCGCGGGGAAGGCGCGGGTGGCCCCCTTGCGGTGCACGCAGACCCGCCGCCGCGTGCCGCCGACGAGATGCGTCTCCATCTTGGCGATGTTGTGCGCGACCTCGTAGAGGGTGCGCGCGCCGAGGGCCCCCGCGTCCGCGCCGAGCGCGAGCCCCAGGGCGCGAACCGCCCGCGCCGCCAGGATCTGCCGGTTGGCGAAGGCGAAGTTCACCGCCGCGTTCATGGCGCCGAGATACGCCCTGCCCTCATGCGTGGTGATCGGCACGCAGCAGAGCTGCGGGTCGGGGACCTGGATGCCGTAGCGGTGCATCGCTCCCTTCATCCGCTTGAGGAAATCGGTGCAGACCTGGTGCCCCAGGCCGCGGCTGCCCGTGTGGAGGGCCAGGGTCACCTGGCCGGGGGCGAGACCAAAGGCCGCCGCCGCGGCCGGCTCGAAGATCCTGTCCACCACGCCCAGCTCCAGGAAGTGATTCCCGGAGCCCAGGGTGCCGAGCTGGTCCTTGCCGCGGGCCATGGCCGCGGGGCTCACCTCGCCGGGATCCGCTCCCTCCATGCAGCTCTGCTCCTCGACATGCTCCAGGTCGCGCGGCGATCCGAAGCCGCGGTCCACCGCCCATCGCCCTCCGTTGAGGAGAACCTCGCGCATCTCCCGCGGTCCCGCCTTCACATCGCCGCCCCGTCCGAGGCCGCAGGGGACTTCCCGGAAGAGAATGTCGGCGATTTCGCCGAGGCGCGGCCGGATGTCCTCCTCGCGCAGGGCGAAGGTCAGAAGGCGGACTCCGCAGTTGATGTCGTAGCCCACGCCGCCCGGACTGACCACGCCGGCGTCGGGATCGGTGGCGGCCACGCCGCCGATCGGGAACCCGTAGCCCATGTGCATGTCGGGCATGCCCCAGGCGCAGCCGAGGATGCCCGGGAGGGTGGCCATGTTCTGGAGCTGGCGCAGCGAGGCCTCGTCGTCGCGAATCTGGGGGAGCAACTCCGCAGAAGCGACGAAGCGCGCGGGGACCCGCGCGTCGGGGCGGGCTTCCACCTCCCAGAGCCCCTGTCCGACCGGCTGGATGCGGATCCCCATCCTCCTGGCCTCCGGGTCAGATGTCGAACAGCACATAGGCTTCGTAGCCGTCGGGGGTACGCCGCACCGAGAGCTCGTGCCAGGTCACGGCCTTGACCTCCACCCGCAGCTCGTGGCGCCCTGGATCCATGGCCTCGCCTTCCACCAGAGCGGTCAGGGCCGTCGGGTCCTCGATGCCCCCCGTCTCCTGCACCCGGGGATGGAAGCGGCTGTAGAGCTCACCGCGGACCTGGTGCAGGGTGTTGAGGGCTTCCAGCCAGTCGTGGAGCAGTTCGGCCAGCGAGTCGGCGCGCAGCACCACCTCGCGCCGCTCGCGGGGACGCACCGAGGCCGCCCCCGCGATGATGTCGAAGAGGCCGGCCGCCATGGCGGCGAAGAGCTCGGAGGCGTCCCGTCCCCAACCCCGCAGTCCGGCGTCGGCGGTGTGATCCACCGGTTCGAAGCCGGAGGGGGGACGGCTCATGACCGCCTAGTCGCCCCCGGGAAGCAGCATGACCCGCAAGGCCCGCCGGCTCCCCTCCACGCGCAGGAAGTAGGCGCCGGGAGCCAGGCGCAGACCCGCCGCGTCGCGGGCGTCCCAGACGAGATCGCCGGCCGCCCCTGCGGTCAGCTCGCGGACCCTCCGGCCGGCCAGGTCGAACACATCGATCCGGGCCCGGGGCGCGGCACCGGCCATGCTCAGGCGACCCCGGAAGGGGTTGGGCCAGGCCGCGAGCCTCGCCGGGAGGACCGGGTCGATGCCCGTGGTCGCGTCCAGGAAGTTCTCGTCCAGCATCTTGTTCGCCGGGTCCATGGTGACGGAGATGGGCCGCGCCGGGACGAAGAAGGAGACCACCTGGCTCTCTGCTTCGATCCAGACTGTTTCCGTCACCGTCTGGCCGCCGGACATGTTGACTTGCACCTCGAGGGGATAGCGGAAGATGGTGCCGCTGGTCTGCACCTGGCGGGTGAGGAGCTGCACCGTCCACTGATCCCCGATCTCCCCGAAGACAGGGGTATAGCGGAGCTCCGGGTGCCCCATGCCGTAGAGCCACGGCTCGAAGAACCACTGCAGCGATTCGCCATGGTGGGCTTCCATGATGGCCTGCAAGTCTTCTGTCACCGCCGTCCCCATCGCGTAGGTCTGCAGGTACTCGGTGATCCCGGCGTCGAAGGCCGCCTTCCCCATCACATTGCGCAGCATGTTCAGCACCCAGGCGCCCTTGTAGTACTCGATGCGGCTGAAGAGATACTGGGGCGGCGGGTCGATGATGGGATGGTCCTGCCCCGCGTTCTCCGCGTTGAAGACCTGGGTCTGCGCGTTCGCCATGCGGTCCGCGAACCGGGCCGGACCGTAGAAAGCCTCCTGCCAGACGGCCTCGAAGAAGGTGGCGAAGCCCTCGTTGAGCCAGATCTGCCCCCAGCCCCCGCAGGTGACCAGATCGCCGAACCACTGGTGGGCGAGCTCATGGGCGGTGACCCACTCGTAGCCCAATCCGGCGGTGAAGATCATGTTGCTCATCAGCGTGACCGTCTGGTGCTCCATCTCCCCGCCGAAGCTCGCCTCGCACATCGCGTACTTGTCGAAGGGATAGGGGACCAGGGTGGAGTCGTAGAAGGCTACCATGTGGTCCACATTCTGGAAGGAGACCGCGGCCAGAGCGGTGTCGGCCGGGTAGCAGTACCAGGTGAGCGGGGTCACGGTCCAGGCCGGCTTGACCGGCGCGTAGTTGGAGATGGCCACCGCCATCAGGTAGGTGGCGAGGGGGTGATCCTCACGCCAGTGATAGACGGGGTCGCCCTCCACCACCGTCGTGGAATCCAGCACGCCGTTCCCGGCAAGGATCTTCCCCGCGGGCACTCGCCCATGCAGGGAGAGAGTGGCCTTGTCCCATGGGACATCCCGGCAGGGGAACCAGTAGCGGGAGCCCTCCGGCTCGGTGAAGGTGTATGCGGCGCTCACATAGTTGTAGAACGAACCTGTCGGGTGGCCGCCGTAGTCGATGGCCAGGGTCACGACCTCTCCCGCCGCGGGTGGCGTCAGGGGGGTGATGTCGAGGCCCGCGGTGTCCTGGACAAAGGGGAGCGGCGCCCCATGTTCGTCGCGGACCGCCGTGACGGGGAGCCCCACGAGGTCCAGGCGAAGCGCGGTCGCTCCCGTATTGCCCCACTGCACCGTCAGGGTCGCCGTTCCGCGGATCGTCGTGTCCGCGAGACCGAAGACGAGGTCCAGGTCGTAGTCCAGCACATCCGCCGGGGGGTCGGTCTCCATCGGAGGCCAGTTCGAGAGCGGCATCAGGGAGCGTGATTCCCAGGCCCCGAGATCGAACGGCAGCGCGCCGCTCTCCGTTGCCGGGTCCAGCGCCGGATGAAGATCCTTCGAGGGCATGGCCCCGGAGTCCGGGCGGAGCCCGTCGGCGGACCCCGCAGCCGAGAAGGACAGGACCGGGACGAGAAGGAGAAGCGGGAGCAGGGCACGGCGAAGCAGGCGCGTTGTCATGTGAGTTTCCTCGAAGGTGGGGCGAAGCGACCGCGTTAATTATACCGCATGCGCAACGCCTTTGCTGGCTTCATGCCGCCGGCGGCGCTAGAGTAGAGCCGATCCCCGAGAGCAGGAGGTGGTCATGCCGCGTCGTCCTGTTTCTTCCTTCGCCGGCGGCACCCTCTTCGCCCGGGTCGTCCTGCACTGGGGCCTCGCGGCCACGGCGGCGCTCATGCTGCTCACCGCCGCCGGGCCGCCATCGACGGAGCGCCGCGAAGAGAGGAACGCCATGGTGGTGGACATCCTTCGGCGGTACCCGAGCCCCGGCGTGGACGATCCCCGCGTGTTGGCCGCCCTGGCCGCGGTGCCGCGCCATCGCTTCGTGCCCGAGGCGGTGCGCGATCGCGCCTACGAGGACATGCCTCTGCCCATAGGCTACGGGCAGACCATCTCCCAGCCCTACATCGTCGGCCTCATGACCCAGCTCGCGCAGGTGGATTCGGGCATGACGGTTCTGGAGATCGGCACCGGTTCGGGCTACCAGGCCGCGGTGCTGGCCGAGCTGACGCCGAGGGTGTACACCATCGAGATCCTCGCGCCGCTCGCGGCTCAGGCCAGAGCGACTCTTGAGGAGCTCGGCTACGGCACCGTGCAGTGCCGCACAGGGGATGGGTACGCCGGGTGGCCCGAGGCTGCGCCTTTCGACCGCATCCTGGTCACGGCCGCGCCGGAGCAGGTGCCGCCCGCCCTGGTGGAGCAGCTCAAGCCCGGGGGCCGCCTGGTGATCCCGGTGGGACCCCGCTGGAGTGCCCAGTCCCTGATGCTGCTGACCAAGGACGAGGAGGGCAAGGTCCGGATGGAGACGATTCTGCCGGTGGCCTTCGTGCCCCTGGTGCGCGAAGAGTAGCCCGGCGCCCTGTCGCTCCGCGCCGCAGGAACTGCGGCCCTGCGGACTAGACGGTTCCCCGGAAGAGCGCCTTGTAATCGATGGCCGGAGCCTTGACCTGCGCGGCCTGTGAGACATAAGCCCGGGCGAGGGCATCCTTGCCCAGCCCGAGCACCGTGCTCACCAGCCCGATCGCCTGGGCGAACTCGGCGGGGTCCATCGCCTTGAGCACCCGGGACCAGATGGCTTCTTCCAGCACATTGAACGCGGTCTGCACCTCCAGGAGGTCGAAGCCCGCCGTGAACCGCTCCTCGGCGATGCGCCCGGCGTAGCCCACCATCGCCTCGGCGTTGCGGGTGAGCATGGTTTCCCGCGTCAGGTCGAAGAGGCGCTGCATCCTCTCCCGAACCGCCTCCGCTCCCTCCGCCTCGTAATGTTCGAGGTGGCAGCGGGCGAGCGAGCGCAGAGCATGGTCGACGATCTCTGCCCGATGGCGGTCGAGCAGCTCGTGAACGGTCATCACACAACCCCTCCCCTCAAGGCAAGAGCACCATCCTCCGGGCCTCTTCATGGCCCTTCGCCGTGATCCGGTAGAAATAAACCCCTGCGCTCGCCCTGCGCCCCCGGTCGTCGCACCCGTCCCAGGTCTTCTCGTGGAGACCGGCTCCGTGGAGCTCGCCCTCGGCGAGGGTCCGCACCAGGCGGCCCTGGTAGTCGAAGACGCGCAGGGTCACGGAGCAGTCCCGCTCCAGACGGTACGCGATGGTCGTCTGCGGCCGGAAGGGGTTGGGCGCGTTGCCGAGGTAGGAGACCGTGCGCCCGGCGTCCGCGTCCTCGCCCGGAGGCGGGGCGGCACCGAGGGGCTCGAGGCGAATTTCGGCCAGCACCGCCGGATTGCGCTCGTCGAGCCGGATCGCCGTGGGCCCTCCCTCCGGATCGAGGCTGAAGTAGGCGGAGCGGAACCCGGGGCGGTCCGCGAAGGCGATGTACCTTCCGGCGGGCAGGTCCGTCAGCACGAGGGTGCCGTTGTCGCTGCTGGAGCCACCTGCCACCGGGATCTCGACGGCAACCATGGGCCGGGTGTCCACCAGGTAGAAGAACGCTCCCGGCAGATTCTCGCGGTGCCAGGCCATGACGAGGTTCTGCACTCGCGCGCTCGCGAGCCCGCCGAGTGGATCGCCCTCTGCGTCCGGATCGCCCCCGGAGGCGTCCGAGGAATCCTCTCCGACAGGAGGGATCGCGATCCGCACGCGTCCGGCCTGGATGTGCGGCCCGCCGGTCACCGCTGCCCGCAACATCATCCGCACGGGCGCGAGACGGATAGCCGGGCCGCCGGTCCAGACGCGCTCGGCGGCGGTCCACCTGTGAACGCCTGGGTAGTAGGCGGGCACGAAGCCCTCGGCCTCGGCGGACAGGAGCACCGGCACCCCCGCGGGAAGACCGTTCAGGTGGAACCGTCCCTCGGCGTCGGTCACGCCGCGGACCACGGTCCCCGCCGGCGTCTCCGGATCCAGGAACGCGCGCACCAGAGCGCGGGGAATCGGCGTGCCGGCACCGTCCGAGACGATCCCGGTGACGAACCCGTCCTCGGGAGGAAGGGTCCTGTCACCGAGATGGATGCGGCCCGCGCTGGCCAGGTCTCCCGGGAAGACGGAGAGGGGCATGGCCTCGTCGAAGGGCACCCCGCCCGGGTAGTAGGCGGAGGCGAAGCCGGGCAGCTCAGCCGAGACATAGTAGGCCAGGCTCCCGTCCGGCGATGCGGTGAGCCCGTCGACGAAGAAGCGGCCGTCCCTGCCGACGATCGCGCGGCGCTCGTAGGGCGCGAAGGTCGGATAGGCCGCCGAGACACGCACCACGGCTCCCGCAGCGGGGACGAGGCAGCTCTGCGATCCGTCCGCGCAGGGTCCATCGACCAGATAGACCCAGCCCTCGATCGCGCCCATGGGATCGGGCCCAGGGAGCGGCTGCAGGATGAAGTCGATGCCGCCCGTGGTCCGGCCGGGGGCCACATCCACCCAGGACGCGCTCTCCGGGCGGAACGCGCCGCCGAAGAACTGGGGGCCGTAGTCCTGCTTGGACACGCTCACCATGTAGGGCGTATCGGCGGGGACCCGCAGCGCGTAGCGGCCCGTCGAGTCGGTCACCGCCTGGAGCGGCGGCAGGTCGGGATGAGGATCCGGCAGGATGGGCCGCGCGAACACCTCCGCGCCGGCCAGAGGCTGCGGCGGGCCGTCGTTGAAGGGGTCCATGGCCAGCACCGTCCCCGTGATGGCGGCTTGCAGGGTCGGGTCCAGCGGCGCGAGGTCGAAGCGAGGGGCCAATCGGGGAAGGGTCGATCCCATGGCGGGATCGGGCAGGACGATGAATGTCGCCTCGCCGGCCCCCTC
>CAZWKH010000076.1:0-9722 GCA_964633885.1 uncultured bacterium
TGCATGACCATCGAGGCCTACACGGCCGAGGCCATCCAGAGCGGCTTCGCCGACGCCCTCTCCCGCGGGGATCTCGTGTGGCGGGTGGTGAACATCGAGGATCCCGGGAACGAGCATTTCGTCGAGGACTACCAGATCACCACGCGGACCGTGGTGCTGGTGAAGGTCGAGGACGGCAAGGAGGTCCGCTGGTCGTCGCTGGACCGGGTCTGGGAGCTGGTGGACGACCAGCTCGCCTTCATGGCCTACATCCAGGACGAGACGCGGGGATACCTCGGAAGCTGACATGGCGGAAATCCTGGCCGGCCTCGTCTCCGCTCTCTGGCTCGGGGTGCTGACCTCGATCAGCCCCTGCCCCCTCGCCACCAACATCGCGGCGATCTCCTTCGTGGGAAGCCGGGTGGGGAGCCCGCGGCGGGTGCTGCTGGCCGGGGCCCTCTACACCGCGGGCCGGGCTCTGGCCTACCTCGCCCTGAGCGTGCTGCTGGTGTCGAGCATCCTCGCCGCGCCCTCGGCGTCGCACTTCCTGCAGAAATACGGCCACAAGGTTCTCGGGCCCCTGCTCATCCTGGTGGGCATGGTGCTGCTCGAGCTGATCCGCCTGCGCCCCGCGGGCGCCGCGCCCGGGGGCGGCATGTCCGAGCGGTTCGCGCGGGCGGGCATCTGGGGAGCGCTGCCCCTCGGCGCGCTCTTCGCCCTCTCCTTCTGCCCCACCTCCGCCGCGCTCTTCTTCGGCAGCCTTCTCCCGCTGGCCGTGGAGCGACGGTCGCCGGTGGCCCTGCCCTTCGCATACGGCGTGGGCACCGCGCTTCCGGTGGTGGTCTTCGCCGTCCTGCTCGCCGCGGGGGCGCAATCCGTGGGCAAGGTGTTCGAGCGGATCACGCATCTGGAGGTCTGGGCCCGCCGAGTCACCGGCGTCCTCTTCATCGCGATCGGCGTGTACTTCACGCTGGCCTATGTGTTCGAGGTGATCTGACCGGCCTCAGCCGCGACGCACGGCCGATGGCATGGTGCGGTTGTCGGCCGCACCCTCCCCATCCCGCGAGACGGCGATCACGCCGATCGTGAAGCGGGCGTCGATCGAGGCCACGCCGCGCGCGCAGGCCTCCTGAGCGGGGGCGCCGGCGGCGATCGCGTCGTAGACCTGCTTGGCGAGCACGCGGCGCATGATCTCCTCGCCGTCGCCGGTTGCGGCCACCGCGCCGTGCGCTCCCGCGTAGAGGCCGGCGCCGATGACCGGCGTGTCCCCCACCCGCCCGAGCAGCATGACCGTGGTGCCGCCGGTGCTGAGCGCGGCGCCGAACCCGCCCGCGGGGTCGCGCACCACCGCTCCCACCGTGTCCGAGGGCCCGAGCGCCGCGCGCAGCGACTCCGAGATCGGCACCGGGAAGTTCCAGCAGGGCTCGGGCTCCCTTCCCCGCCAGGCCACGAACAGGTCCGAATCTCCGCCCCGGGCGAAGAACTCCCGGACCTGGACATAGCGCTTGCGGGCGCGCTCCGAGATGGGATAGAAGTCCGGCACCCCTTGCGCGCGGGCGAAGGCGGTCGCGCCCTCGCCGCAGAGAAGCAGGTGCGGGGTGTCCATGACCAGCCGCGCCACCCGCACCGGGTTCCTGACCCGCTGGATGGCGGCCACCGCGCCGAACCGCAACCGGTGATCCATCACCGCGGCGTCCATCTCGATGGTCCGGCCGTCCAGCCGCAGGTTCGAGCCCACCCCCGCGTTGAGCCGCGGGTCGTCCTCCAGGACGACGGTGGCCTCGATCGCCGCTTCCCGCGCACCCCGACCCGTCTTCAGGGCCGCGATCGCCGCGTCGCAGGCCCGCTCGCAACCGTCCTCATGCTCCCGCGGACCGCCCGCTCCGCCATGGGCCACCACCGCCGGACGCATCGCCTCTTCCACGCTCATGTCATCGTCCCCCATCGCCGCGCATGGACGAAGCGTACTTCCGTGGCCGGCCTCTGTCGATCCACGCGCGCCCGCGGCCCGGTGTCCCATTTGCTAGGATTCACGCGATGAACGCCCCTGGAGAGACGCCGTGAGCCGAGACCGTCCTGGACGCGGCGGAGTGTGGGTGGACGCGGCCTTCTTCAAGCATCTCGCCGCCCTCGCCGCGCAGCGCGTCCCCCTGGTGGTGGCGACCGTCATCGAGGCCTCGGGCAGCGCGCCCGGCAAGGCGGGGGCCAAGATGATCGTCACCGCCGCGGAGACCCACGGCACCGTGGGGGGCGGCCGCGTCGAGAGCGCCGCCATCCTGCGCGCGCGCGAGCTGCTCGGCAGCACCGCGGGGCCCGAGTCCGCGCACTACGATGTGGTGCAGGACCTCGGCATGTCCTGCGGAGGGAGCATGACCCTCATGTTCGAACCCGTGACACCATCCCCCCGCCTCGTCATCTTCGGCGCCGGCCACATCTCCAAACCTCTCTGCGCCATCGCCGCCATCGCCGGATTCGAGGTGACGGTCTGCGACGAGCGGCCGGAGTGGCTCACCGAGGAGCGGTTTCCCGACGCCGCGGAGCGGGTCCTGGCGGGATGGGAGGAGGCGGTGCACCGCGCGCGCATCGACGCCCAGACCTTCGTGGCCTCCGTATCCCCCGGCCACGCCTTCGACGCGCGGGTCGCGAGGGCGATCCTGGGCGGCGGTGCGCGGCCGCGTTACCTGGGCGTGGTCGGCAGCCTGCGCAAAGCCCTTTTCCTGAAGCGCGAGCTGGTGGAGGCGGGGCTGGACGCCGAGGCGGTGGCGCGCATTCACAGCCCCATGGGCCTCGACATCGGCGCCGTGGAGCCCAGGGAGATCGCTCTCTCCGCGGTGGCGGAGATGGTGGCCGTGCTCCGCAACGCCCTCGACGCGCCGGGCCGGGCGGAAGAGCCCTCGTGACCGGGGCGCCGCGCCCCATCGCGGCGATCGTTCTCGCCGCCGGCGCGGGCCGTCGCATGGGCGGCCGCCCCAAGGCGCTCTTGCCCATCGACGGGGAGCCCTTTCTCGCAAGGGTCACGCGCGGCTGCCGCGAGGGCGGCTGCGAGCCGATCTATGTGGTGGTGCCGCCGGCTCCCCCGGAGCTGCTCGCCCTGGCCCGGTCCCTCGGGAGCCACGCCGTGGTCAACCCCGAGCCCGAGCACGGCATGTTCTCGAGCGTCCAGCGGGGGATAAGCGCGCTCCTCGAGACCGGGGATCCGCCGGCGGGTTGCATCCTCTTCCCGGTGGATCATCCCCGCGTGCAGTCCTCCACCCTGCGAAGCCTCATGGAGGCGCTTCCCGAGGCCGGCGCAATGCGATGGGTCCGCCCCGTCTTCGCCCGGCGCGGGGGCCATCCCGTTCTCATCCCGCGCGAGGCCTTGAGACAGCTACTGGACCGGGATCCGGGGGAGCCTCTGCGCGATGCGCTGCGCGGGATCGGGCTCGAGCCCTTCGACGCGCCGGTGGAGGATCCAGGCATCCTGGCCAACCTGAACCTGCCCGACGATCTCGCGAGCTGACCCTTGCGGTCACGCCTCGCGCAGAGCCGAGAGCTCGTCCTCGATGACGCCCTGCACCAGCGCCACCTTGTACCGGTTGTGGGCGAGCGGTTCCGCATCGGCCACGGCCGCGCGGGCCGCGGCCCGGATCACCTCGTCGGTGAGCTCCCGGCCGGCGATCGCCAGCTCCGCCGGCAGGCAGCGCCAGGGCACCGGAGCCACGCCGCTCAGGAACACCCGCGCCTGGACGACCCGCCGCCCCTCGAAGCGCAACGCCATGGCGGCGCCGGCCAGCGCGAAATCCCAGGACCTCCGCGCCCGCACCTTCCTGTAGGAGCTGCGCAACCCGGGGGCCGGCGTCGGAAGGAGCACATCGGTCACGATCTCCCCCGGTTCCAGCACCGTCTCCCTCTGCGGGTCCTCGCCCGGGGGCACATGGAACTCGCCGGCCGGGACCAGCCGCTTGCCCTTCGGCCCGGCGATCCGCACCACGGCGTCCAGGGCGGCCAGAGCGGGGGCGGTGTCCGAGGGATGCACGACATAGCATCCCATGCCCCCGAAAATGCAGTGGTACTCGTTGCGGCCCTCCACCGCGAAGCAGGTCGATCCGCCTTTGCGCAGGCAGTCGAACTCGCCGCGGTAGTACCAGCAGCGGTGTTTCTGGCAGAGGTTCCCGCCGAGGGTCCCCTGGTTGCGCAGCTGCGGGCTCGCCACCTCGGCCGCGGCCTGCGCCAGTGCGCGATAGCGGCTCGCGATGAGCGGATGCGCGGCGAGCTGAGCGATGCGGGTCATGGCGCCGATGCGCAGCGCCCCGTCTCCCGTCTCGCCGATGCCGGCCAGCTCTGGGATGCCGCCCAGGCTCACCACCTCGCTCGCGGTGAAGATGCCGTCGCGCAGACAACCGAGGAGGTCGGTTCCTCCCGCATGGGCCCGCGCGTTCTCCGCGCCCAGATGCTCGATCGCTTCCGGGAGCGAGCCGGCCCTGAGGTAACCGAAGCCGGGCATCATCGCTCAGCCCTCCTTCCTGGCCGCGGCCAGCTTCTCGAGGAGGCGCGGCGGGTGCGCGGGCGTGTCGGTTACCCGCACCCCGGCGGCGTGACGCAGCGCGTTGGCCACCGCGGGGGCGGTGGGAATGGTGACCGGTTCGCCGAGCCCCTTCGCTCCCACCGTGTTCGCCTCCGGATCCGGCAGCTCGATGGGGAGCGAGGTCATGTCGGCGGGGGTGTCCAGCATGGTCGGGATCTTGTAGTCGTGCCAGTTCCGGTTGGCCATCTTGCCGGTCTGGCCGTGATCGAGGATCCGCTCCTCGGTGAGCGCGAATCCGATTCCCATGGTGATGCCGCCGAACACCTGGTTGTCGTAGGTCAGGCGGTCCATCACCCGGCCGCTGTCGTGCGCGCCGAGGAATCGCAGCACCCGCGTCTCGCCGGTGCGCATGTTCACCTCCACCTCGCAGAACTGGGCGGCGAAGGGGTTGATGACCTTGGTTTCGGTGTTCTCGCCGCGGTAGCCGATCCCCACCACGAGGCCGCGGCGGCGCAAGGCCTGCATGCGGACGATCTCGACTTCCTTGGCCGGATCGGTGCGGGAGGCGATCTTCGCGCCGCCGAAGACGAGGTCCTCCTCCGCCACCCCCAGCTCCTCCGCGGCCAGGGCCAGGAGCCGCCGCTTCACCTCCACCGCCGCCGCCCGAACGGCGGGCGATTCGGTGGGGATGGTCTTGCTGCCTCCGCTGGGGGTTGCGAACTGGGTGGTGCCGGTGTCGGCATGCTCGATCTGGATCCTGGCCGGATCCACGCCGAGCTCCTCCGCCACCACCAGAGCCATGACCGTCTTGGTGCCCGTGCCGATGTCGCTGGCGCCCATGTTCAGATTCACGCTGCCGTCGCTGAAGTACTTGAGGATCACCGTCGCCGGCGGGCCGCCGTCGCCGGCCACCCACAGGCAGCTCGCCACCCCCACGCCCCGGCGGATCAGGGCCCTGGGGTCCTGCGCCGCGATCCGGGCCCGCGCTTCCGCCCACCCGAATGCCCGCGCGCCCTCGGTGAGGCAGTCGCGCAGCCCCGTGATGGTGTAGGGAAGCCCGCCGTTTGCCTGGCTCACAGCGGGGATGTTCTTGAGCCGCAGCTCGACCGGGTCCATCCCCAGCCGCTCGGCGAGCGTGTCCATCATCTGCTCGAGCGCCCAGGAACCCTGGGGATGGCCGGGGGCGCGCATCGGCCGCGCCGGGCCGGCGTGGAGGAACACATCGGTGGAGGTGCAGCGCACATGGGGACAGAGGTAGAGGTCGCGCACCACCCAGTCGAGCAGGGACGCGCCTCCGGCGGGATAAGCGCCGCTCGCCCCGAGTCCGGTGAACTCGAGCGCGGTGAGGGTGCCGTCCTTCCGGGCCCCCACCTTGAGGGTCATCACCGCGGGGGGGCGGTTGCCGACGGCGAGAAAGGTCTCCTCGCGGGTGAGAAACAACCGCACCGGCCGCGCCGTCATGCGCGCGACAAGCGCCGCGATCACGGTGGACTTGTCGGTCTGGAGCTTGCTCCCGAATCCCCCCCCCATGTAGTGGCCGACCACGCGCACCTTGGCCAGCGGCATGCCCAGCACCATCGCCAGGCGCGACTGCACCGCGTAGACGCCCTGGGTGGACTCCCAGACCGTGAGGGCGTCTCCGTCCCAGCGGGCCACGCAGCCATGGGGTTCGAGCGGGGTGTGCAGCTCGCAGGCAGTGCGATAGGTCTCCTCGAGGACGATGTCCGCCTCCGCGAACCCCTTCGCGATGTCGCCCCGCTCGTAGACCTGGGGCTCGCCGACGCGGTTGCCCCCCTCCTGCACCGGCGGCGCGACCCGGGCGAGGGCCTTCTCATGGTCGCTGGTGAAGGGCAGCACCTCGTATTCCACCGCGATGGCGCGGACCGCATCCCACGCCTGGTACGGAGTCTCGGCGGCCACCGCGGCGACCACGCTTCCCTCGAAACGGCAGTGGGGATCGAACAGCCTCTCCTTCATCTCCCGCGTGTAGTGCCAGTCCAGGGCCGCCTCGGGGGATTCCCCGGTGAGCACCGCGCGCACGCCGGGCATGGACCGGGCGCGGGCGGCATCCACGCGGACCGCGCGCGCGTGGGGGTGGGGGCAGCGGAGGATCGCCCCGTGCAACATGCCCGGCAGCGTCAGATCCGAGGGATAGACCGCCGTTCCGCTCACCCGTTCGTAGCCGTCCACCCGCGGCGCGCGCGCACCCACGAAGCGCGTCCTGGTCCATGGCGCCGGATCCTGCCCGGGCGGCGGGGTCTCCGGGATGGGCACGCCTTCCGTGTAGTACGGGCTCTTGCGCTGGTCGGTCATCGCCCGCCTCCTCGCTTGAGCTCGCTCGCGCGCCCCACCGCCTTCACGATATGCGGGTAGGCGCCGCAGCGGCAGAGGTTCCCGCTCATGCCGTGGCGGATCTCGTTCGCGGTGGGAGCCGGGTTGGCGCGCAGGAGCCCTTCCGCGGCCACCACCTGTCCGCAGGTGCAGTAGCCGCACTGGAAGGCGTCGTTCTCGACGAAGGCCTGCTGCGTCGGCCCCAGCTCCTCGCCGTTCATGAGCCCCTCCACGGTGGTGATCGCGCTCCCCTGCGCCTCGACGGCCAGTGTGAGGCAGGCATAGCGGGGCACATCGTCGATGAGCACCGTGCAGGCGCCGCACTCGCCCCGTTCGCAGCCTGCCTTGGCGCCGGTCAAGCCGAGCTTCTCGCGGAGCACATGGAGAAGCGACCAGCGCGGCTCCACCAGCAACTGGGTCTTCCGTCCGTTGACGGTGAGCGTGATCGGCGCCATCTCGTTCGCGGCGATCGCGTCGCCGGCCCCTACCGAGGCATCGGTGGCCAGCCCCGGCCCGATGGCGGTGGCGGCGGCGCCGACGCCGACGGTGGCGAGGAACTTGCGGCGCGTGATGTCGCCCTTCGGGGCGACGGCGTCGGTCTTGTCGTCGGCAGCCATGGCGTTCTCCTCCGGAAGAGAGGCCGGGGGGGTCGGCCGCCAGCTTAGCACGGCCCGGCGCGACGGCCAGCCGCCCCCCGTGCCGCACGGCGATCCTCCGGCTCCCCGAACGGCGGCCCATTTGCGACAATGCCGCCATGGCAGAGCTCGCCCCCTATCCCTTCAGAGCCCTCGTCCGCCGCATGCTCCGGGAACTGGAGCGGGACGACGCCGTCTTCGACCTGCCTGCGACCCGGTTCACCACCGGTGTCGACGGCCTGGACCTCTCCGTGCGCGTCCACGGGCACACCGCCTCCAGCCCGCTCGGGCCCGCCGCCGGTCCCCACACGCAGATGGCGCAGAACCTGGCGCTGTCCTGGCTCGGCGGCTCGCGTGTCTTCGAGCTGAAGACGGTGCAGATCCTGGACGAGCTCACCATCCCGCGGCCCTGCATCGACATGCGCACCGTCGGGTTCAACGCGGAGTGGTCACAGGAGCTGCGCCTTCACGAATCCCTGGACGAATATGTGAAGGGCGCGATGCTGATCGCGATGCTCACCCATGGGGCGGGGTCCGCGCCGCCGCCATGGCGGGATCCCCTGACCCGCGTCCGGCCTGAGCCCGGATTCGATCAGGTCGTCTTCGACATGAGCCTGGGCTACGACCTGAAAGGCATCCGCAGCGACCGGGTGCAGGGATTCATCCGGGGAATGCAGGACGCGCGGGCCGCCGTCGAGCGGTTCCGCGACGAGATCCCCGCCGAGCATTCATGGCTGCGCGGCGTCCCCTTCCCGGAGCGGCTCTCCGACACCGTTACCCTGAGCACTTTTCACGGATGCCCTCCCGAGGAGATCGAAAGAATCATCGAACACCTCATGCGCGAGAACGGGCTCCACTGCACGGTGAAGTTCAACCCCACGCTCCTCGGCCCCGTCGAGCTCCGCCGGCTGCTCCACGATGTCCTGGGCTACGCCGGCATCCGCGTTCCGGACTCGGCCTTCGCCCGCGACACCAAATGGGAGCAGGCGATCGCGATGATGGAGCGGCTGGGGCGCGTCGCCTCGGAGCTGGGGCTCTCGTTGGGCGCCAAGTTCTCGAACACCCTCATCGTGGAGAACGCGGGCTGCTTCCTGCCCGCGAGCGAGAAGGAGGTCTACCTCTCCGGGGCGCCGCTCCATGTGCTGGCCATGAACCTCGTGGGGCGCTTCCGCGCGCATTTCGGAAACCGCTTCCCCATCTCCTTCGCGGCCGGGATCGACCGCCGGAACTTCCCGGACGCCGCAGCCCTGGGGCTGGTGCCCATCACGGTCTGCAGCGACCTCCTCCAGCCCCAGGGCTACGGGCGTCTCGCCGCCTACACCAAGGAGCTCGCGCGGCGCATGGGGGAGGCGGGAGCGCGGTCGCTCTCCGAGTGGGTGCTCCGCGCCCACGGCGCAGAAGCCGCAGGCAGGACGGACCCCACCGAGGCTCTCCTCTGGAACACAAAGCGCTATGTGGAGGCCGCCACCGCGAATCCGCGCTACACGCAGAAGGAGAACTCGAAGCAACCGAAGAAGATCGGGCGTATCCTGCGGCTCTTCGACTGCGTGACCTGCGACAAGTGCATTCCCGTCTGCCCCAACGACGCCAACTTCGTTTTCACTCCTCCGGTGACGGCCCTGCCCATCGTCAAGGCGGTGCGTGAGGGGGCCGGATGGGTCTGGCGCGAGGAGGGCATCATCGCCCTGAAGGAAAAGCACCAGATCGCCAACTTCGCCGACTTCTGCAACGAGTGCGGCAACTGCGATGTGTTCTGCCCCGAAGACGGCGGCCCCTACAGGTTGAAGCCGCGCTTCTTCGGGAGCGAGGCGGCATGGCGGCGGTTCACGGGCCACGACGGCTTCTTCGTCGAGCGCCGCAGCGGCTGCGACCGCGTGCTGGGCCGCCTGGAGGGCCGGGAGTACGGGCTCGAGGTCGCGAAGGAGACGCTCGTCTTCCGGGGCGAGGGGTTCTCCCTGGCGTTCGACGCGGCAGACCCGGCGGGATCCCTGGCCGTCCGGGAGGAGCCGCCCGGCCTCGGCGCGATCGATCTCACACCCTGTCTGATCCTGGACGGGATGCGCCGAGGCGTCCTGGACGGACCGGGCGTCAACTTCGTCAATGCTCTCGCGGACGAGTAGTCAGGCGCCCACCGAAGTCACGGCACGGCGATCGTGGTGTCGAGCCCGGAGAGGCATATGTCTCCACCCCGCGCGGCGCGGCTCTGGAAGAGCAGCCGCATCTCTCCGCTCCCCTCGGCGAGAAAGCGGAAGGCGTTCTCGAAGGGACAGATG
>CAZWKH010000077.1:0-5726 GCA_964633885.1 uncultured bacterium
GGTGATCCTCCTCGCCGCCACCAACCGGCCCGATGTGCTGGACCCCGCGCTGCTGCGGCCCGGCCGCTTCGACCGGCAGATCGTGGTGGACTCCCCCGACATCAAGGGCCGCGAGGAGATCCTGCGCATCCACACCCGCAAGATCCCCCTCGCCGAGGATGTGGACCTGAATGTGCTCGCCCGCGGGACGCCGGGCATGGTGGGCGCGGACCTCGCCAACATGGTGAACGAGGCCGCGCTCCTGGCCGCCCGGCGCAACCACCGGCGGGTGGGCATGCGCGACTTCGAGGACGCCAAGGACAAGGTGATGATGGGCACCGAGCGCAAGAGCCGCATCATCAACGAAGAGGAAAAGAAGGTGACGGCCTACCACGAGGCCGGGCACACCCTCGTCGGCAAGCTCACCCCCGGCGCCGATCCCATCCACAAGGTGACCATCGTTCCCCGCGGCCGGGCGCTGGGCGTGACCCACTTCCTGCCCATCGACGAGCGCCACACCTACACCCGCGAGTACTGCAACGGCATCCTGGTGCGGATGATGGGCGGCCGCGCAGCGGAGGAGGTGGTCTTCTCCGAGATCACCACCGGCGCGGGCAACGACATCGAGCAGGCCACGAACCTGGCCCGAAAGATGGTCTGCGAGTGGGGCATGAGCAAGGAGCTGGGGCCCCTGACCTACGGCCGCAAGGAGGAGATGATCTTCCTGGGCAAGGAGCTGGGCCACGAGCGGAACTACTCCGAGGCCACGCAGCAGAAGATCGACGCGGTGGTGAAGGACCTGGTCGAGACCGGCTACCGCAAGGCCGTCGCGCTCCTGCGGGAGAACGAGCCGACGCTCCACGCCCTGGCCAAGGCGCTGCTGGAGCGGGAGATCCTGGACGCCCGCGAGATCGACCTGCTCATGGCCGGGCAGTCCCTGGAGCCGGCGGCGCCGGCGCCCTCGGAGCCCTCCGAGCCCAGCGCCCCCGCCGCGGCGGCGCGCGACGAGGAGGTGCCCGAGCCCAAGAGCCGCCTCAGCCAGCCGCCGGAACCGCATCCCGGCCCGGCGTAACCGGCCCGGACCATGAACGCGCCGGAAGAGCGGGGATCCGCAGCCGCGCCTGCGGGTGATGAGGGTGCCGCCCCCGCGGCCCCCTGGCAGTTCCGGGGCGGGAGCCTCGACTTCTCCCGCGCTCGCATCATGGGGATCGTCAATGTCACCCCCGACTCCTTCTCGGACGGCGGCCGGTTCCTCGATGCGGCCGCCGCCATCCGCCACGCGGAGTCGCTCCTTGGCGAGGGGGCGGACATCCTGGACATCGGCGGCGAGAGCACCCGGCCGGGGGCGGACCCCGTCCCGGTCGAGGAGGAGCTGCGCCGCGTCCTTCCCGTCATCCGCGAGGCGGCGCGCCTCGGAGCGCCCATCTCCATCGACACCACCCACGCCGCGGTAGCCCGCGAGGCAATCGACGCCGGCGTGGCCATGGTCAACGATGTGAGCGCGCTGGGCGATCCGGCCATGGCCGCCCTGGTCGCGGAATCCGGCGCGGGGCTGGTGCTCATGCACATGCGGGGCAATCCCCGCACCATGCAGGAGGATCCCCGCTACGAGGACCTCCTCGGCGAGATTCGCGGGTTCCTCCTCGATCGGCGGGCCCGCGCCGAGGCCTCGGCGGTCCCCCGCGAGCGCATCGCGCTGGACCCGGGGATCGGCTTCGGCAAGACCGCCGCGCATAACCTGGAGATCCTGGACCGGCTCCCCGAGCTGGCCGCGCTCGGTTCGCCCCTTCTGGTGGGTGTGTCCCGCAAGCGCTTCCTCGGGGCGGTGACCGGCATCGAGGACCCCGCGCGGCGCCTGGCGGCGAGCCTCGCCGCGGCGACGGCGGCCCGGCTGGCCGGCGCGCACATCCTGCGGGTGCACGATGTCGCGGCCACGCGCGAGGCCCTGGCCGTGGCAGACGCGATCCGCCGGCGGGTGCCGTAGCGCCCCGATCCGCCGCCCGGTGCCGCAGCGCGCCCCGATCCGTTCAAGGAAACTCTCGCCTTGGCCTCGCGGGGAATGCGAAAATAGCCGTGGCGACACTTTCCCCTTTCGAGACACCAACCCGGCCCGGAGCATGCTGGATCTACTGCGGAACCATTGGCGGGACGCGCTCGACATCCTCATCCTGTCCAGCTTGTTCTATTACCTGTTCCGCTTCATCCGGGGCACCCGCGCAGCGCAGATGTTCGTGGGGCTCCTCATCATCGTCGCCTCCTCGATCGGCGCCGGCCTGCTCCGGCTGGACGGGCTGAACTGGCTGATCGCCAGCCTGCGCACGGTCTGGGTGCTCGCGTTCCTGGTCATCTTCCAGCCCGAGCTGCGCAAGGCGCTCACCTCGCTGGGCGGCGGGAAGATGTTCAGCTCCTTCACGCGGGGGCGCGAGTCGTCGATCCTCGGCGAGCTGGTCCGCGCGGTGGAGGGGCTGGCGGAGAGACACCTGGGCGGGCTGGTGGTCATCGAGCGCACGGTGGGGCTCAAGAACATCGTGGAGACCGGCACCCTGGTGGAGGGGCGGGTCTCCGCAGAGCTGCTCATGACCATCTTCACCCCCCCCTCCCCGCTCCACGACGGGGCGGTGGTGATCTCGGGGACCCAGGTCGTCGCCGCGGGCTGCATCCTTCCCCTGAGCCAGAACCCGCGGCTCGCCTATGCCCTGGGCACCAGGCACCGCGCGGCCCTGGGCATCAGCGAGGAGAGCGACGCGATCGTGGTGGTCGTCAGCGAGGAGACCTCCCAGATCTCCATCGCGGAGGGCGGGCGCCTGGTGCCCAACCTGGATCCGGGCGCGCTGCGCAGCACCCTGGCCACTTTGTTCAAAGCCCGGCCGCAACCCTCCACTCCCGCCGAACCGGAAACCCGCGCAGAGGAAGCCGCCGCAGGGACTTAGCAGACCGGCTCGGGATCGATATACATTTTGTATATGATGGTCATTCACAATAAGTATAGGTTATTCCCCACCCCCCCTCCTATTCTCTTGCCCGCTCTAACGACCGGGACGGCGCCTGTCCAGGCGGTCCCATGGAGGCCCGTTCAGGGGGGGTCGGTGGCTAGCCGCACCGTCGAACACCCTGGCGGGTAGGTACGAGGGCTTTGAACAAGCTGGATCTCCTGCCAAGGCGATGGCAGGGTCCTCCAGAGTCCCCACTGGGACTCTGCGCGGCAGCCGGCCAAGGCCGGTTTGAAGATCGGAAGACAAGGAAACCCATGAAGACCAAACTCTTCGTGTCCATTGCTCTTGTGCTTGCGGTCGGCCTGGCGGGTTGCGCCAAGGTACCGACGGAGAAGGTAACGGCCGCGGAGACCGCCATCAGCGCGGCGATGTCGGCTGAGGCCCAGATCTACGCTCCGCAGGCGATGGCCGCGGCCCGCGACTCCCTCAACGCCGCCAAGGCCGAGATCGAGGCGCAGAACAAGTCGTTCGTCCTGATGCGCCGCTACGGCAAGGCCACCGCGCTTCTCGCCGCGGCCGAAGGCGCCGCCGTGAACGCCCAGCAGGAAGCCACCACGCGCAAGGCACAGGTTCGCGCGAATGTGGAGACCCTGATGGTCAACGCCACGGCCGCCGTGGACTCGGTGGCGACGCTCCTGGCCAAGGCTCCGGTGGGCAAGGACAATCGGGCCGATGTCGAGCTGATGAAGGCGGACCTCGAGGCCATGCGGACCTCGTTGACCGACATCCGCGGCCTGTACGATCAGGGCGCCTATATGGACGCCCAGACCAAGGCCGAGGCTCTCATGGAGCAGCTCAGCCGGATGGCCGCGGAGATCGAGGCGGCCAAGGCCCTCAAGAAGTAACCTTCCTGGGTCCGATCTTGAGAAGAGCCGGGTCACCCTGACCCGGCTCTTTCCTTATACTCTTCGCCTATGCAGGTTCAGCCGATGTCCGCAACGCGTCCCCACCGCCGGATCGTCTCCGGCCTTGCGCTCACCCTTGCCGCCACGCTGTTGCTGACCACCGGCTGCGGCCGGGTCCCTGTGGAGGAGTTCCGCCCCGCGCAGGCCGCGGTCAACCAGGCGCGCGAGGCCCGCGCCGGGGAGTACGCGCCCGCCGCGCTCGACTCGGCCGACGCCTTCCTCGCCCGCGCCGGCGCCATGAACATCTCCGTCCCTCGCACCTGGTACGGCTGGCCCAAGACCGATCTCATCCGCGGCGCCCTCACGGAGTCCCTGCGCTGGTCCACCCTGGCGCGCGTCACCGCGGACAGCCTCCACGCCGAGCGGCTCCAGCGGAGCCGGGCCCGGTGGACGGGCCTGGATCAGCAGATCCGGTCCATGGAGGGGCCGCTCGCCACCGCCTCCGGCAAGAGGGCCAACCGGCGCCTCCTGCGCGAGGCGCAGGTGGACCTGACCGAGGCCCGCCGCTGGCTGGATCGCGGCGAGGCGGCCCGCGCGGAGGCGGTGATCGCGCGGCTCGAGGACCACTCCACCAGCCTCGGCGCGCGCCTGGCGGAGGACTCGAATCGCTTCGACAATCCGGACGCGCAGCGTGACTGGCGCAAGTGGGTCGCGGAGGGGATGCGCATCGCCCAGAACGGACGCAAGCTCCTGGTCATCGAAAAGGAGTCCCGCACCAGCTACCTCGTCCACAAGGGCAAGGTCCTGCGCACCATCCCGGTGGACCTGGGGGTCGAGGGCACCCGGGTCAAGACGAGCCAGGGCGACCTGGCCACACCGGAAGGCCTCTACACCATCACCAGGAAGAAGGCGAACGGCGAGACCAGGTATTACAAGGCATTGCTCCTCGACTACCCCAACGCAGAGGACATCGCCCGCTTCAGGGCCCTCAAGAAGCGCGGCGCGATCAGCGCCAACGCCCGCATGGGCGGGCTGATCGAGGTGCACGGCGACGGCGGCCGGGGCGAGGACTGGACCCTGGGCTGCGTGGCCGTGGCCAACTCGGAGATGGACCGCCTCTACCGGGAGATGAGCGTGGGCGACAAGGTGGCCATCGTGGGGCGGGTGCCCGACGATGTGTTGCGGGGAACCCGCCGATGAACCGGCGCGCGGCCGCCCTGGCCCTGGCGCTGGCGGCCGCGATCCTCGCCTCCTGCAGCCGGCCCGGCGCGAAGATGAGCGTGGCCGAGCTCGAGCGCGACAGCGCGGATCTGCGCAAAGAGGCCCAGGAGCTGGCCAAGACGCAGAACCAGCTTCGCAAGGACCTCGGCAAGCTCCAGCCGGCCGGGACCTTCATCGTGGTGGACACCTACCGCAACACCATCTCGCTGTTCAAGGACGACAAGCTGGTCGTCAAGGACCACTGCTCCACCGGGACCAACTCCACCCTGGTGGATTCGCTCTCCGGACGCGAGTGGACCTTCCGCACCCCGCGCGGAAGGCACAGCATCCGCGGCTCGGCCAAGGCGGACCCGGTGTGGATCCGCCCCGACTGGGCCTTCGTGGAGGAGGGACTCCCGCCGCCGGAGCGCTACGACGAGCGCCTCGAGGAAGGCGTGCTCGGGAAATACGCCCTCCCCATCGGCGACGGCTACTTCATCCACGGCACCCTCTACACGCGCCTCCTGGGCTATCCCGCCACCCACGGCTGCATCCGGGTGGGGGACGCGACCCTCGAGACGGTCGTGAAGGCGGCGCGCCCGGGCACTCCCGTTGTCATCTACTGACCGCCGCGCGCGCCTGCCGCGACATGCCCCGGTGTCTCGGCGCGCCTTGCGCATGGTACTGCTGGCCCTCGGCCTCTTCGCCG
>CAZWKH010000077.1:5826-6973 GCA_964633885.1 uncultured bacterium
CCGGTGTCTCGGCGCGCCTTGCGCATGGTACTGCTGGCCCTCGGCCTCTTCGCCGCCGCCTGCGGGCGCAAGGACGGGGAGCCCCCCACCGAGGGCGCGGAGCGGATTCGTGCCGTCCACGACTCGCTGCTCGCCGTCCGCGATACCCGGCTCCACGAGGTGGCCTGGCTGCGCTCCGAGCTGCGCGCGGCCCGCGGAAAGACGGCGTACCTGGTCCTCGACTTCGAACGGGACATGCTCTGGATGAAGGTCTCGGGGGTCGCCTTCGACTCGCTCCGCCTGAGCGGGCATGACCTGGAGCTTCCCGAGGCCGACAGCCTGAGCCTGGATCTGCTCCACCCCATCCTCGCCGCCGAGATCCTCTCCGCGCGGCCCGCCAAGCTGGATGTGGACACCACGGTGGACAAGGCCGCGGCGATACTGGCCCGCATGATCCCGCCCCGGCCCAAGCCGCTGCGGCTGGCGCTCCACGCGGAGGACTTGAGCGTGCGCTTCACCGCCGCGAATGTGCGCCCTTGGGAGGACATCAAGCTGTTCGTGCAGCGCTCCTGGGGCTCGCCTCCGGACAGCGTGGCCTCCGCGCCCCGCGCCCGGCTCGATGTCGCCGTGGAGGCCGAAGACCTCTCCCGCATCGAGCATTTCGTGGATCGCCGGATGCCCCTTCTCCTGCGCCTCTCCCCCGAGGAGCGGGAGCGCTGGCTGCCGCGCGAGCCCGGGGCCTGATCCCCGCGCGGCGATGCAGAACATCGAGATCAAGGCGCGCCTGGCCGACCCCGCGGCGGTCGAGTTGCGTGTCCGGGAGATCGGCGCGCGGCTCGAATGGTCCCGCCGCCAGCGCGATGTGTTCTTCCGCGTTCCCGAGGGGTACCTCAAGCTGCGCATCGCGGAGGGCGCCGCAGGCGAGCTGATCGCTTACCGGCGCGCGGCGGGCAGGGACCCGCGCCCCTCCGACTACGACATCGCGCCGGTGGCCGACGCCGTCGCCCTGGAGACGGTCCTCGCCCGCAGCCTGGGCCGGCGGGGAGCGGTCGAGAAGACGCGCCGCCTCTACCTCTGGCGGCACACCCGCATCCACCTGGACGAAGTGGCCGGTCTCGGAGCTTTCCTCGAGCTGGAGACGGTGGTGCCCTTCATCGAGCTGCCCGAC
>CAZWKH010000077.1:6983-9686 GCA_964633885.1 uncultured bacterium
GAGACGGTGGTGAAGGGCATCTCGCCGGAGCTCGCCGAGGCGGAGACCCGCGAGCTGATCGCGCTCCTGGGCCTCGACCCCGCGGACTTCCTGGACCGGCCCTACCTGGAGCTTCTGGAGGCTCGCGGCGCCTAGAGCGAGGCGCGGTCCGAGTCCCCCATCTCCATCCCGCCCGGAAAGTACTCCTTCCACCTCGCGTCCACCTTGCGGGCGGTGTCGGGATCGCAGAAGAGCTCCTCGGGGAAGCCGGGCTTGAGCCGCGCGTCGATGACCACCGGCGTCCGGTAGACGACATGGTGGCGGGCCACCTCGAACCCCGCGGCGTGGATGTCGGCCGCCGGCTCGAAGCGGGTGAACACGGTCCAGAGGAAGCGCGGCACGCTGCGCACCGCGGCCTCGGCGTCGTCCACCAGGACCAGAAGCGGCCAGTCGCGGAACGCCTCGTGGCGCGCGATGCGGACCGGCGCTCCGGGGTCCTCCGCGAAGGACGGCCCGGACAGGGCGAGGCACCCGCCGCAGAAGACCCGCGCCTCGCGGATGTCCCCCGGCGGCTCACCGCGGAACTCGCGGGGCAGCTCGCGGATCGGTTCCCCCACCCCCAGCAGCACACCCTTCGATCCCTCGTTCACCTTGGGCCCCGTGTAGTCGAGGGTGTCCATGGAGAGGTTCGAGAAGACATAGAGGTCGCTGCGGAAATCGGCCCGGGCGAGCAGATGCTCCAGCACCGCCCGGAAGTCGCGCAGGTCCATCGGCCGGTCCAGCACCAGGAGGAACTTGGTCAGCGAGAGCTGGCCTTCTCCCAGGATGCGGAACGCCGAGGCCATCGCCTCCCGCTTGTAGCGCTGCTTGACCACCGCCGCCGCCAGCGAGTGATAGCCGGTCTCGCCGTAGGACCAGAGGCCGGTCACCGAGGGCATCACCAGCGGGAAGACCGGCGAGAGCAGCTCCTGCAGGAAGTCGCCGATGTGGAAGTCCTCCTGCCGCGGCTTGCCCACCACCGTGGCCGGGAAGATGGGATCGTGGCGGCGCAGGAGCGCGCGGCAGCGAAAGACCGGGTAGTCGTGTTTGAGCGAGTAGTAGCCGTAGTGGTCGCCGAAGGGGCCCTCCGGCGCGCGCTCGCGGGGCGGCACCTCCCCCACCAGCACGAACTCCGCGTTCGCGGGGACGGGGAGCGGACCGGCGGGGTTCGCGGCCATGGGGAACTTCCCGCCCAGCATGAGCGAGGCGAGGAGAAGTTCGGGCACATTCTCCGGGAGCGGCGCGATCGCGGCGAGGATCAGCGCGGGGGGCCCGCCAAGCGCGATGTTCACCGGCAGAGCCTCGTCGCGGGCCTCCGCCACGGCGTAGTGATGCCCGCCTCCCTTGCCGATCTGCCAGTGCATGCCCGTGCGGGTCGCGTCGTAAATCTGGATGCGGTACATGCCCAGGTTGTGCCCGCCCGTCTCCGGGTGCTCCGTGTAGACCAGCGGGAGGGTGAGGAATGGGCCGCCGTCCCCGGCCCAGGTGGTCAGGGCCGGAAGCCGGCGCAGGTCGGGGGGCGACTCCGCCGCGGCCAGCACCGGAGCGCCTCTCACGCGGCGCAGCCCCACATGGCTCAACGCGCCGAGGACGGACCGCTCGCCCCAGAGCTTCGACCAGGAGGGCGGCATGAGCCTCTCGGGCATGGCCGCGATCGCCCGCACCAGTTCGCCCGGGCGGGGCCCGAAGGCCAGGGCGACCCGTTCCGCGGTCCCGAAGAGGTTTGTGACCACGGGATAGGGCGAGCCCTCCACGCGGGTGAAGAGCAGCGCCGGTCCCCCGGCGGCGATCACCCGGCGGTGGATCTCCGCGATCTCGAGCCGCGCATCCACCGGCGCCGCGACCTCGACCAGATCCCGCCGCGCGCGCAGCGCGCCGAGAAAGGGCCGCAGGCCGCCGGACGCCGAGCTCAGTGGGCCCCTCCCTGCCTGCGCAGCAGGTTCAGCGCGCTCCCCGCGCGGAACCACTCGATCTGCTCCGCGTTGTAGCTGTGCTTGATCTCCGCGCGGTCGGTCGCGCCGTCCTCATGGTGCAGCACCGCGGTCAGGTTCTTGCCCGGGGCAAGCCCTTCCAGGCCCTCGATCGAGACGCAGTCGGTCTCCCGCACCTTCTCGTAGTCGGCGCCGTTCACGAAGGTGAAGGGCAGCACGCCCTGCTTCTTCAGGTTGGTCTCGTGGATGCGGGCGAAGGAGCGGGCGATGATGGCGCCCGCGCCCAGGAAGCGCGGCGACATGGCCGCGTGCTCCCGGCTCGAGCCCTCGCCGTAGTTCTCGTCGCCCACCACCACCCAGAGCTTCCCCTGGGCCTTGAGCGCGCGAGCCACCTCCGGCACAGGCCGGTCCTTGTCGCCGCTCAGGGGGTTGCGGGTCACCCCGCGCCCGCCGGTGAAGGCGTTGATGGCGCCGGTGAACATGTTGTCGCTGATCCGGTCGAGGTGGCCGCGGAACTTGAGCCAGGGCCCGGCCGGCGAGATGTGGTCCGTGGTGGTCTTGCCCTTGGTCTTGAGCAGGAGCGGCATCTGCCGGAACCGCTCGAGCCGGGGCGGCTCGAAGGGAGTGAGCCGCTCCAGGCGTTCGCTGGTCGGCGAGACCGCGACCTGGATCGCGTCCGGGTTCTCCGCCGGGGCCAGGTAGCCCCCGCGCGCGAAGACGAAGCCCTTGGCCGGCACCTCGGGCGCCGGCTTGG
>CAZWKH010000078.1:0-9633 GCA_964633885.1 uncultured bacterium
CGGCGGGGGAGGCGAACGCGTTCCCGCCCCGATTCCTGCCCAGCCGAGCGACCTGGGAGCACTATGTCCTGCTCTTCACGCGGCTCGACATCGCCCGGCATTTCCTCAACAGCGCGGTGATCACGGTTTCGGTCACCCTGCTCTCCGTCCTCATCAATGCTATGGCCGGCTACGCCTTCGCGAAGCTGGCCTTCCGGGGGCGCGACTCGCTGTTCCGCGGGCTCACCCTGGCCCTGGTCATCCCCGCCCAGGTCGGCATGCTCCCGCTCTTCCTGCTCCTGCGCGAGATGCATGTGGTCAACACCTACGCCGGGGTGATGGTGCCGTACCTCGCGAGCGTGCTGGGCATCTTCCTCATCCGCCAGTACACCCTGGGGGTTCCCGACGACCTTCTGTCCGCGGCGCGGGTGGACGGCGCGGGAGAGTTCCTCATCTTCCGCATGGTGGTGGTGCCCATCATCCGCCCCATCCTGGTCACCATGGCGGCCTTCACCTTCCTGAGCGCCTGGAACGACTTCATGTGGCCCCTCATCATCCTGAGCGACAGCCGCAACTACACCCTGCCCGTGGCCCTGGCCAACCTGTCCGGGGAGCATGTCCAGGACACGGAGCTCATGATGGCGGGCTCGGTGGTCACCATCCTGCCCGCGCTGCTGGTCTTCCTCCTCTTCCAGAGGGCGTATGTCCGCGGCATCATGGCCGGCGGCGTGAAGGAGTGATCCATGGGACGCCGGATCCTTTCGCTTGCGCTCGGGGCCGCGCTCCTCGCCGGAGCCTCCTGCGCCGGGGCCGGGGGCGGCCTCGGGGGCCCGGCCGCCGCGCCCGGTCCGCCCCTTCTCCTGGACGACTTCGAGGATGTGAGCGGCTGGTCGGCCCATCCCGCGGACGGGGTGCACCTGGACCTCTCCGCCGATCCCGGTGAGCGGGGACGGGGACTGCGGCTCGACTTCGCCTTCACCGGAGGCGGCTACGCGGTGGCCCGCAAGGCCTTCGACCTGAATCTCCCCGAGAACTACGCGATCTCCTTCCGCCTGCGCGGGGAGGCCCCCGTCAACCACCTGGAGTTCAAGCTGATCGACGACACCGGGGAAAATGTCTGGTGGTTCGTGCAACGGGACATGGAGTTCCCCGCCGACTGGCGGTTGGTCACGATCAAGAAGCGCAAGATCAGCTTTGCCTGGGGCCCGGCCGGAGGTGGGGAGATCCGCCACGCGGCCTCCATCGAGTTCGCGATCACCGCGGGGAGCGGGGGAGAAGGCACGGTCTGGATCGACGACCTCACGCTCACGCCGCTCCCGCCTCCGGGCGCGACCCCGCCTCCGCTCGTGGCCGGCGCGTCCTCGGCGCGACCCGGGCACGCGGCGGAGGCGGCCCTGGACGGCGACCCCGGCACCTTCTGGTGGTCCGCGCCGGGGGACAGCCTTCCCGCCTTCCTCCTCGGCTTCCAGGAGCCGCGGGAGTTCGGCGGCCTGGTTCTGGACTGGGCAGGCGGCCGTCACGCCGCGGGCTACGCCGTCGAGATCTCCGACGACAGCCTCTCCTGGCGTGCGGTTCGCGTCCTGCGCGAAGGGAACGGCGGGCGGGACCATCTCTTCCTCCCTGAATCGGAGGCGCGTTTCCTGCGCCTGCGCGTGCTCGGGGACGAGGGCTCCTACGGCGTCGGCCTCGCCGAGGTCTCGGTGAAGCCCCTCGACTGGGCCGCGGACCGCGCCGCCTTCTTCAAGGCGGTGGCCGGGGACGCTCCACGCGGGTCCTTCCCGCGCGGCATAAGCGGGGAGCAATCGGTCTGGACGGTGGTCGGGGTGGACGGCGACACCCGCGAGGGCCTCCTGAGCGGGGACGGGATGCTCGAGACGGGCAAGGGCGAGTTCTCCATCGAACCCTTCCTCTATCGGGACGGAGCGCTGGTCAGCTGGGCCGACAGGGAGCCGGTGCAGTCCCTGGAAGGGGGAAGCCTGCCCATTCCCACCGTGACCTGGCCGTCCCGCGATCTCGAGCTCACGGTCACCGCTTTCGCCACGGGGCAACCCGGGGCCTCTTCCCTCGTCGGCCGCTACCGAGTGACCAACCGCAGCGCCGTCCCGGCGCGCGGCGCGCTCTTCCTGGCCATCCGACCCTTCCAGGTGAATCCTCCGGCCCAGTTCCTGAACATGGTCGCCGGCATCGCCCCGATTCGCGAGATGGTCCGCAGCGGACGGGGGGTGCTGGTGAATGGGGAGCGCGAGATCGTCTCGCTGACCAGGCCCTGGAGTTTCGGAGCCGCCGTCTTCGACGCCGGAGATGTCGTGACCGACTACCTGCGCCACGGCCGGGTGCCGCCGTCGCGGGAACTGCGCGACGACTTCGAGGCGGCCTCCGGAGCCCTGGCCTACCTGCTCGACCTCGCTCCGGGGGCGCAGGCGGAGATCGACATTCTGGTGCCGCTCCACGCCGGGGCGCCGATTCCCCGGGAGGCCCGGGACGAGGACGGGCGGGCCTGGGTTGCGGCCCGGTTCGAGGAGACCCGGTCGGCCTGGGAAGCGGCCGCCGGGCGCGTGGTCCTCGAGGCGCCGCCGGCCGCGTCGGTGGCGATCGAGTCGCTGCGCAGCCAGCTCGGCTTCGTCCTCGTCAATCGCGCCGGACCCGCGATCCAGCCCGGCGTGCGGTCCTACGCGCGCTCCTGGATCCGTGACGGGGCGCTCACCTCCTCGGCTCTCCTGCGCCTCGGCCATCCCGAGCCGGTGAAGGAATTCCTCCTCTGGTACGCGCCGCACCAGTACGCCAACGGGAAGGCGCCCTGTGTCGTGGACGCGCGCGGGGCGGATCCCGTGCCGGAGCATGATTCGAGCGGGGAGTTCATCTTCCTGGTCGCCGAGTACTACCGTTACACCCGCGACGCGGCGATCCTCGACGCGATGCTGCCCCGCGTGCTCCGCGCGGCGGCGTACCTGGATTCGTTGCGGCAGGAACGGCTCACCCCCGAATACGCGGCCGGGGAGCGGCGCGAGTTCTACGGGATCCTGCCTCCCTCCATCAGCCATGAGGGCTATTCGGCCAAGCCCATGCACTCCTACTGGGACGACTTCTGGGCGTTGCGCGGCTTCCGGGACGCCGCCTACCTGGCGCGGACGGGGGGGCGCGCCGAGGACGCGGCGCGGCTCGCCGCGGTCCACGACGCCTTCGCACGGGACCTGGCCGCCTCGATCGCAGCGGCCATGGAGCGCCACGGCATCGACTATGTCCCGGGCTGCGCCGACCTCGGCGACTTCGACGCGACCTCCACCACCATCGCCCTCTCGCCGGCGGCCGCGCAGGAGCTCCTCCCGCCGGGGGCTCTGGAGCGCACCTTCGAGAAGTACTACGGGTTCTTCAGGGACCGCCGGGATGGAGCACCCTGGGAGGCCTTCACCCCCTACGAGATCCGCAACATCGGCGCCTTCGTGCGCCTGGGATGGCGTGACCGCGCCCAGGAGCTTCTCGACTACTTCCTGGCCGCGCAGACGCCGCCGGGATGGCGCCAGTGGCCCGAGGTGGTCTGGAGCGACACGCGCACCCCGCGCTTCGTCGGGGATCTGCCCCACGGCTGGGTCGGTTCCGACTACATGCGCTCGCTGCTCGACATGTTCGCCTATGTGGACGAGCCCGCCGAGGCCCTGGTGATCGGGGCCGGCCTGCCGCCGGCCTGGCTCGAGCCGGCGCCGGGCGTCGTGGTGCGGCATCTGCCCACGCCTTACGGACCTCTCGGCTACTCCATGGTCCGCCGCGGGGACACGATCGAGCTGCGCATCGAGGACGAGGGCATGAAGCTTCCCGCGGGAGGGATCCTCGTACGGGCGCCGCTCGGGGGGCGGTCCGCCGCCGCGTCCATCGACGGCAGGCCGGCGGAGGTCTCGGCGCAAGGGGACTTCGTGGTCCGGGAGATCCCGGCCCTCCTCATCATCCGTCCTTGAGAATCGCGCCGCGCGTGCGGATGACCTCCCGGTAGAACAGGCCGCTCTCCTTGATCACCCGCTTGAGGGTCGCGAAGTCCACATGCACCAGCCCGAAGCGCTTCGTGGTGCCCTCCGCCCACTCCACATTGTCGAGCAGGGACCAGGCGAAGTAGCCGCGCAGATTCACCCCCTGCCGCATGGCCTCGTGGGCGGCCCTCAGGTGCTCGCGGAAGTATTCCCGGCGCAGGGGATCCTCCACGCCGTGGGGAGGTGCGGTGGGAGGATCGGCGAAGGCGGCGCCGTTCTCCGTGATGTAGAGGGGGATTCCGCCGCAGCGCTCCTGCACCCCGAGCAACAGGCGGGTGAGGCTCTCCGGGCGGACCTCCCAGCCCATCTCGGTGGTCAGAATGCCCCGCTGGTGAAGCCGGCTCGCGCGCAACGGCGGGACGGACGGGTCGTGGCGCGTCACCGAGCTGGTGTAGTAGTTGATGCCCAGCCAGTCGATCGGCGCGGCGATCCGCCGCAGGTCCTGGGCCGGAAAGTCCGGCCAGTCCTCCCCGAAGATCTCCGCCAGTTCCTCCGGGTAACGGCCCAGGAAGACCGGTTCCAGGAACTGGCGGTTCATGTAGGCGTCGGCGCGCCGCGCCGCGGCGAGATCCTCGGGAGAGTCCGTGGCTGGGATCTTGGGCTCCAGGTTGAGGACGAGCCCGATCGCCCCCCGCCCCTCGCTGCGGAAGGCTTCGACCGCGGCCCCATGGGCCCGGAGCAGGTTGTGGGAGACGCGCGGCGCCTCGGCGAGGCTGCGGTGGCCGGGCGGATGCACGCCGTGCATGTACCCCGCGTCCATGACGACCCAGGGCTCGTTGAGAGTGGCCCAGAGGGGAACGCGATCCCCCAGCGCGCGGAACAGCACCCGCGCGTAGTCCGCGAACCAGCCCGCGCTGTCCGGGTGGAGCCACCCGCCCAGGTCGTCCAGCGCGATGGGCAGATCCCAGTGGTGGAGAGTGACGCAGGGCCGGATGTCCCGGGCCAGCAGGAGATCGACCAGCCGCTCGTAGAAGTCCAGGCCCCTGCGGTTGACCGCCCCGCGGCCGTCCGGAAGGATGCGGCCCCAGGCAATGCTGAAGCGGTAGGCGTTGACGCCCAGCTCGCCGAGTAGAGCCACATCCTCCGCGTAGCGGCGGTAGTGGTCGCAGGCCAGGTCGCCCGTCTCCCCGCCGGCGGTGCGGCCCGGCGTATGGGCAAAGCGATGCCAGTTGCTGGGTCCGGCGCCGTCGGCCAGAGGCGAGCCCTCTGGAAGGCGGAGGTCGCCGCGCCCCAGAGGAAGTCGTCGGGGAAGCGGAACGGCGCGATGGCTTCGCTCACGCCCCGGGCTCCTCGCCTGCCCCGAGCAGGATCGCGACGCGGTGGAGCCGCCCGTCATGGACCAGCGGGATCCGCGCCGCGCCTTCCCGGACGGCCACCGGCTCTCCGTCCAGGGTGGCCGAGGCGACGCCGCGTCCCCGGTGGCCCGGGTTCCCGGCCAGGATCTCGTAGCGCGTGTCCTCGCCGGGCAGACGGTAGCCGATCGAGAAGCCGGGCCAGGCGTCGGGCACGCAGGGGGCGATCACGAGGGTCTCGCCGCGCTCCAGCGTGAATCCCAGCAGGGACTCCACGGCGACGCGGTACATCCAGCCGGAGGACCCGGTATACCAGGTCCATCCGCCGCGCCCGACATGGGGCGGCGCGCCGTAGACATCGGCGGCCACGACATAGGGTTCGACCTGATAGGTCGCGACCTCCTCGGCGTCGCGGGCGTGGTTCACGGGGAGGAGCATCTCCAGAAGCCGCCCCGCGCGGTCGTTGCGCCCCAGCTGCGCCAGCGCGCGCAGGACCCACAGCGCGGCGTGGGTGTATTGCCCGCCGTTCTCGCGCACGCCCGGCAGGTAGCCCTTGATGTATCCGGGGTCCCGAGGGCTGCTGTCGAAGGGAGGTGTGAGCAGGCGGATGATGCCGTCGGTTTCGGAGATCAGGTGCGCCTCCACCGCGTCCATGGCCGTCTCGGCCCGGTCGCGAGGAGCCGCCCCGGAGAGCACCGCCCAGGCCTGCGCGAGACCGTCGATGCGGCATTCCGCGTCGTCCCTCGTGCCCAGCGGAGTGCCGTCGTCGTAGTACGCGCGCCGGTACCACCCCCCGTCCCAGCCCGCGGTCTCGAGCGCCTGGTGCAGCTGCGCGCGATGCGCGCGGTAGCGCTCGACCCGGGACCCGTCGCCCCGCGCCTCGCAGAAGGGGAGGAAGTCGCCCAGGGCGGCGAACAGGAAGAAGCCCATCCAGACGCTCTCGCCCTTTCCTTCCCGGCCCACGCGGTTCATGCCGTCGTTCCAGTCGCCGGACCCGAAGAGCGGTAGGCCATGAGGCCCCCGCGTGAGGGCGCGATCGAGGGCGCGACAGCAATGCTCGTAGAGGTCCGCGGCCGTGCCCGAATCCTCGGGCTCGAGGAAGGCCTCGTCCTCGCCGGGCGCGAGCGCGCGGGCGACGAGGAAGCGCGTGGTCTCCTCGAGGATCGCCGCGTCGCCTGTGGTCCGGACATACTGTGCCGTGAGGTAGGGGAGCCAGACGAGATCGTCGGCAAAGCGGGTGCGGATGCCGCGGGAGAGGGGAGGGTGCCACCAGTGGAGCACATCCCCCTCGACGAACTGGTGCGCGGCGTTGAGGAGGATCTGGTCGCGAGCGACCGCCGGCCAGAGCGGGATCAGCGCGGCCGCGTCCTGGAGCTGGTCCCGGAACCCGAAGGCGCCTCCGGACTGGTAGAAGGCGGTGCGGCCGCGGATGCGGCAGGCCAGGGTCTGGTAAGGAAGCCAGCCGTTCACCATGAAGTCGAGGGCGGGGGAGGGGGTCGCGACGCGCAGGCCGGAGAGCCCGTCCCGCCAGAAGTCCCTCGCGTCCTCGAGCGCCTGCGCGACCGCCTCCGGCGCGGTGTTGCGGGCGATCAGCTCGCGCGCTTCCGGCGCGCCCCGCGCCTCGCCGAACAGGAAGAAGACCTCCGCTGTCTCCCCGGGGGGGATCTCGAGCACGACCTGCTGCGCGATGCAGGGGTCCAGGCCCGCTCCCACGCGGCCGTCGAGGGGAGCGGCGTCGCGCAGCGCCCTCGGTGCCGCCGCGGTGCCGTTGCGGCCGAGGAACGCCTCGCGGTCGCCCGTCGCGTGCAGTGCGCGCCCCCCCGAGGGCGCCGCCGCCGCGGCAAAGGTCACCGCCTCGGCGAACTCCCCCGCGAGCCGGTTGTACGCGAAGACGGCCTTCGACGCGGGGTCGATCTCCGTGACCACGAACCGCCCGCTCTCCTCCGGCAGGGTCCCGAGCACCAGGCGGTAGTAGGCGAAGAGGGAGAGCCGCCGCGGCCTGCGGCCGCGGTTGCGCAGGCGCAGGGCCGCGAAGCGCAGCGGGTCCTCCCGATGCGCGAAGAGGGTCGTCTCCACCGCGAGATCGCCGGCGGTGTGGTGGCAGGCGGTGTACCCGAAGCCATGGCGCAGCTCATAAGTGCCCCCATGGGGGACGGGGCCCGGCATCGGGGACCAGAAGGCGCCGCTGTCCTCGTCGCGGATGTAGAGGGCCTCGCCATGCGGGTCGAGCACGGCGTCGTTGAACCAGGGGGTCAGGCGGTGCTCGCGACTGTTCCCGCTCCAGGTGGTGCCCGCGCCGGTCTCGCTGACCAGGAACCCGAACCGATCGTTGGCGATGACGTTCGTCCAGGGGCGGGGAGGAACGCAGCGCGCCGGTCCGCCGGGGAGCCGGATCACATACTCGTCGCCCGCCTCGGTGAAGCCGCCCAGGCCGTTGAAGAAGGTAAGGCCCCGCGGGCCGTCCAGATCCTGTGTCCGTTCGGTGGAGCCCGCCGGGGCCTCGGCGCGGGCCCGCCGAGCGGGGACGCCGACGGGAGCGGGACGGAACCCGCGCAGCCGCGCCGCTGCGGCGAGCGGCGACTCTTCGGCCACCCAGCGGGCTGCGGCGTCGATGAGATCGAGCTCGGCGGGACCGGCCGTCCCGCGAGGGATGTGGAGTGGGGGAACCGATCCCTCGCCGGGGACCGGGAGCCCATCGGGGATCCTCTCCCCCCCGGCGAGGACAAGATCGATGGGCAGCCCGAGCGCCTGCCAGTAGCGATGTGCCTTGAGAAGCTCCGGGAGAAAGACTGTCACAGCCGGCCGGTCCAGATGGGCCACCACGAAGGCACGGTGCAGCCCCATGCCGAGCCGCGCCAGGTCGCCGAGCCTTCCCCCCGCGCGCGCCAGCAGCTCCGGGGCCGCGCGCAGGGCAGGATCGCCGGTGAGCATGGCGCCGGCCAGTGCCTGGCAGGCCTCCGCCTCCGCCTCGGAGAGGCCGGCGCGAGCGATGCGGTCCCGCTCCGTGGTCTCCGCGTCCCGAAGGGCGGCCTCCACCGTTCCCTCACCGGAGAACCGCGCCACGAGATCTAGCGCCTCATCGCGCCCTGCGGCGGCTCCCAGCATGTACGCGCACCGCGCCGTGGCCCCGGCCTCGACGGTGATCTTCCAGCGCAGGCTCACGATCGGGTCGAGGACATTTCCCGCGGTTCCGGACAGCCGCGTCTTCGCAATCAGCGCCTGCGGCATGGCGGGGTAGGGGTGCCTTCCCAGGAACCGGGAGCGGTCCGTCTCCGCCTGCACCTCGCGCCCTCCCAGCAGGGCGTGGACCAGCCAGGGGAAGCGCTCCGAGGCGGAGCGCGGACGGCGCCGGGCGAGGATCGCCAGGCGCTCGGGGAGGAACTCGGTCTGCACGAAGAGCTTCGAGAAAGCCGGGTGGCCGGCATAGGCCGACGGGTGATCTAGGACCACCTCGGCGTAGGTGGTCAGCTCGAGCGTGCGGCGCGCCGGGGATCGGTTGGCGAGGGTGATCCTTCGGAGCTCCGCGTCGGCGTCGGGAGCGACGCAGACATCGAGGTGCGCCTCGATCCCGTCCACCTCCCTGGCGATGGTGAAACGGCCGGGGCGCCAGCGCGCCTGGTTGGGCCCCTCTGCGGGCGCCCCCGGTCTGCGGCCCAGGATCCAACCCGCGCGGCTCTCCAGATCGCGGATGTGCAGGAACGAGCCATGGGAGTCGTCGAGGCGGCCCTCGCTTCCCGCGGTGAGCGCGATGTCCCCGACCCGCGCGTGCCCCGTCCCCGCGGAGGTGATGAGAACCGTGCTGTGCCCGTTCGTGAGGAAACGGACCGCGGGGGACGCCCCGGAGTTGGGGTCGAGAGGCGAGGAACGGATCGGGCTGGGCATGGACTCCCTTCATCCTGGGCCCCGGAGCGCCCGGGCCTGCGCCCGGAGACGAACCGGACCACTCTAGACCCGCTTCCGGCGCGGTGGAAGCCCGGACCGCCATTCGGAGGGGGGGTGCATCGGGGGCTTGACTTCAGCCCCCGGGCCGTGTAACCGTTTACACACAGCGAGGGGGCCCCGCCGGGATCATTGCCTCTCCAGCCCACCGGCGGTGACGCGGCGGCTCCCGAATCCTTCTCGAGGAGCTGCACCTTGGTGACGATTCGCGATGTCGCGCGAGCCGCCGGAGTGTCCATCGCCACGGTCTCCCGTGTCTTCAACGGGAGTCATCGGGTCAGCGAGGAGACGGGTCGTCGCGTGCGCGCGGCGGCGGCGAAGCTCGACTACTGGCCCAACTCCGCGGCACGAAGCCTCACCACGCACCGCAGCCAGGTCCTCGGCGTGCTCCTCCCCGATCTCTT
>CAZWKH010000079.1:0-9592 GCA_964633885.1 uncultured bacterium
GACAGTCCGCAGGATTCCTGCCTGGTGCGGATCGAGGTCTTCGCAAGCGGAGGGGCCGTGGCTTCCGATACTTCGGACGCCTTCTTCACGGTGGGCGATGTGAACGCCCCCAGCGTCACCGTCACCTCTCCGAACGGCGGGGAGAGCTATGTGGCTCTCTCCACCGTCCAGATCGCGGCCACGATGAGCGACGATGCCGGAGTCGATTCCGTCTGCGTCGCCTACACGATCGACGACGGCGCGAACTGGGTCGACATCGCCTGCGGCACCTTGAGCTTCCCCTACGCGTGGGGCACTCCGGATGTCGTGAGCGATTCCTGCCGGGTCCGGGTGCGGGTGTGGGACGCCGCGCTCAACACGGCCGTCGATGCGAGCGACAGCCTCTTCACGATCTCCTCGATCTCCACCGTGCCCCAGCAGTGGGCGGGAATCCGCCATCCGGTCCTCCTCCAGAACTTCCCCAACCCGATGACGGCATCCGGCACCCGGTTCGCCTTCTACCTACCGGAGGAATCGAGCGTGTCGTTGCGCGTCTATGATCTCTCCGGCCGCCTCGTGCGGACCGTGATGGCGGGCACCGCCGTCGCCGGCTACCACGAGATGGCCTGGGACGGCGCCGACGACGGCGGACGGCCGGTGAGTCTCGGCATCTACTTCTACATGCTGGAAACTCCCGGAAAGCGGGAGGCGCGCAAGCTGGTCCTGGTGAACTGACCGCGCGGGGCGCCGGGGGCCCGGATCGGGTCCTCGGCACCGCCTGCGGCGGGACGATCCACAGGGGGGGGCGATGGACCTCGGGCTGAAGTCGAAGGTCGCGATGGTGGCGGGGGCCTCCATGGGGATCGGTTATGCGATCGCCGAGGCGCTGGCCGCCGAAGGCGCGAGGGTGGTCCTCGCGTCCCGGAATGAGGAGCGCATCCAGGGCGCCGCGCGCAGGATCCGGGAGACCACGGGGGGAGAGGCGTGGGGCCTGGTACTGGATGTGCGCGACCCGGATGCGGGCACGCGTTTCGTTCAGGCGGCCCGCGACGCCTTCGGCCCCCCGCTCATCCTGGTCACCAACGCCGGCGGTCCTCCCCCGGGATCCTTCGCCCGCTTCGACATCCAGGATTTCGAGGAAGCCGTCCGCCTCAACTTCCTGAGCGCCGTGCGCCTCACCAAGGCGGCCCTTCCCGACATGCAGGCCGCGCGCTGGGGCCGCATCGTCCACATCACCTCGTCCACGGTGCCGGAGCCCGCGGTGGGGCTCTTCCTATCCTCCGCGGTGCGTCCCGCCGTGGCGGGCTTCTCGAAGGCACTTGCCACGGAAGTCGCGCGGGACGGGATCACGGTGAACATGGTCTGTCCGGGGCTCATCGCGACGGACCGGCTCCAGGAGCTGGCCAAGCACCGTGCGCAGGAGTCGGGGCTGACCGCCGAGGAAGAGTTCGAGACTCTGGGCCGCGCAGTCCCGCTGGGCAGGATCGGGGCCCCCAAGGAGCTGGCCGCGGTGGTGGCCTTCCTCTGCTCCGAGCCCGCAGCCTATGTCACCGGCACCGCGTTGCGGGTGGACGGGGGGAAGGTCGCCTCCCTCCTCTAATTGACTGAACAGCAACGAGTTGATCCGATGAAACCAGGGTCGCGGCCCCGCGACCGGCCGGGCCATCTTGGCCGGGAATGCCGGCCCCGGCCCAGTGGTACTGCCTCCATTCGCGGAGATCGGGGCCTTCGCGCTTTGGAATCCGGCGCCAGTCCTCTATACTGCCGCAACGCTCCACCTTTGGGGCGATCAGCATCCAATCGGCAACGCTCCTTACCCCACCATCCCGAGGAGGATCATTCCATGCGCATGTTCCGCTTGTTGCTTGCATCCGGGCTCGTTCTCGCCATGGCCGGTGCGGCCTGGGCGGGCGGCGGCGCCTGCCAGGCCGGCAAGGCGTCGACGGACAAGGCCTCGACGAAGAACGCGGGCGCCTGCGCGTCCAGCGCTGCCTGCACTCCGGCTCAGCAGGCCGCCTGCGCCGCCCATGCCGACATGGCCGGTTGCAGCTACTGTGGCTTCAAGAAGGAGCTCGGGGCGAGCAACGGCAAGGTGAACTTCACCGCGGTCGACACTCGTGACGGCGTCATCGTCACCTTTGCGGCCGCCGACCGGCAGGATGTGGGTATCGCCCAGGCGCTTGCGGCCAAGGCATACGCCATGATGAGCGCCCCCACCACCCAGTGTGCCGTCACCAAGGCGAAGATGGCCGAGAAGAGCTGCCCGGGCTGCAAGCCCGGCCTCGAGGCCTTCACCAACGCCGAGGTGAAGATGGAGAACACCGAGGAAGGCGCGCGCGCGGTCGTGGTCTCCACGGACCCGAACAGCGTGGCCAAGCTGCACGCCTTCTTCCACACCCTCCAGGGCTCCGAGAAGGCCCCCGCAAAGGGCTGATCCTTGTCCCAGATGGACGACACCCGGCGCCTCCCCCCGAGGCGCCGGGTTTTTCTTGGCCTGCGCGGGTGGCGGCTGAACCTCGTCTTGTTCCTCCTGACCTGCCTCACCACCACCCTGGTTGGCGGGCCGGCCTACGCCGCGGTTCTCATGGCCCTCCTGCTCTCCCACGAAATGGGCCACTACCTGCAGGCCCGGCGGCACCGGGTGCCGGCCACCCTTCCCTATTTCATCCCGGTGCCGCTTCCGCCCTTCGGCACCATGGGCGCGGTCATCCGCATGAACCAGATGGGGGCGGATCGCGCCCGGCTCTTCGACATCGGGGTTACCGGCCCTCTGGCCGGGCTGGTGGTGGCGATTCCGGCGACTCTATGGGGCCTGGCCCATTCCCAGGCGGTCGCCACCGAGACGCTTCAAGGGAGCACCATTCAGCTCGGGGATTCCATCTTCTTTGCCGCCCTCTCGAGGCTGGTCGTCGGGGCGCTGCCCGAGGGGCAGGACCTGCTGCTCCACCCGGTGGCCTTCGCCGGCTGGGCCGGACTCTTCGTCACCGCCCTGAACCTGCTCCCCGTGGGACAACTGGACGGCGGACATGTGCTCTATGCCCTGCTGGGCCGCAGGAGTCACGCGGTGGCGCTGGGTGTGACCGCCGCCTTCGCCCTGACCGCAATCTTCGTGAACCCTGCCTGGACCGTGATGGTCCTGGTGGTGATCCTGACCGGTATCCGTCACCCGCCGACGGCGGACGACACCGTCCGGCTGGGGCGAGCGCGCAGGTGGATCGGCATCGGCGTGCTGATCTTCTTCGTGCTCTCGTTCACACCGGACCCGCTGCGGATCACCTAGGCCGCGCGCTGGGCATCGGTGGACCCGTCGGCCCAGGTCAGGTAGACGGACTCATCCTGGCCGTCCCGTGGGAAGATGCGCTGATCGGCCTCGATCGGCAGGTCGGGATGCGCCTCGCCCCACTCCCGCAGCATCCGCTCGCGGATCCCCTCGGGGTTCTCGTCCACCTCCGGGGACAGGAGCACGCAGGCTCCGGGCTCCCGTTCAGTGAGGAAGTCCACATCCCGCTTGCGGGCGAGCAGGAAGCTCCGCAGGGCGGCAGCCGTCTCCTCGCTGGGCGGGGAGGTGAACCGCAGGCGGGTCAGCGCGAAGGCGTGGCCGTAGCGGCGCGAGCGCAGCCACTCCTGCCTCGTGAGGAGCCGGAATCCGTGCTGGTCGGTCAAGATATCGGGCTGAGGGATCGCCGCGGGCATCACGGGGGCGGTTCGCATCCCGGGCGTGAAACGCGGCGAGCAGAGCTCGCTGATGTGGTGGCCGACCTCGATGAGGACATGGACCGGAACCTGGGCCGGAGATCCGGTCACCTCATCGGGCGGGAAGAAGGTGACAAGAACCCCTTCGCCGTCGGGACTCACGACCCCGATGTAGGGGGCGGGACCGGCCGGTGCCTCGGGGTTGGCCTCCTCGGCCCCCAGCCCCACGGCGGTGGGGCCGTTCGCCGTCACCCACTGAGCGATCCGATCCAGGCTCCAGCGGACCTGGCCGAGGATGGAGATCGCCTTCGGCGAGCGCGGCTCCGTGGAAATGGGCCGGCCCTTGTTGGCCGGCACCCAGATCGCGACCTCGGCGGCCAGGTTCTGCAGCGCCAGCTCCAGCGCGGCGCGGGTCCGCTGCACGGGCGGAAGCGCCGCGAGCTGCGGGATCTGGTCGGTGACGCGCATCTTGAGCTGGTAGAGGAGCTCCTGGGCCACCACCCCTTCCTCGGTGGCGATCAGCTCCTCGGTATGCGACACGACCTCGCGCAGAAGACGGAAGATCTGCTCCTCGCTCTCCGCAGGCACCGGGATGTTCTCGAGGACGATGAGGGCGCGCGGCTCACGGGCCTGGATGGGAACGCAGACGAGGGCGGCCCGCCGCTCTCCCCGTTCCTGGAACATGCCCGCGATGTGCACCTCGCCGATCCGGATCATGGCTCCGAGGAAACCGCGGTCGAGGGGTTGCGAGAGGGGTTGCCAGCTGGCGACTCCTTCGGGAGCGCCGGCCAGACTCAGGCGCCGGGAAAGGGGATCCACGAGGAAGAGCCGCGCGAAGTCGGCGGCGAGAGTCCTGCCCAAGGCATCCGCCACGCCGCGCAGCCGCGCGCCGAGGTTCTCGGGCGAGGCCATGAACTGGTCGACCTCGATCAACGCCTCCTGCCAGCGATCACCGGTGTCCGCGCCTTCGCCCACGATGCGGGAGAGGATGCCGGCGGCCTCGCGGGCGGAGCGGGCGAGTAGGAGCACCGACTCGTCGTCAAAGGCCACCGGGGGGGTCTCCGCGACCACGGCGAGGATCCCGATCACCTTTGCGTCCTGCGTGATTCCGATCGCCGCGGCTTCGGGCGATGCGAACTCTGCCCAGGACTCCGGAGCGCCCTCCGGATTGCGATGGGTGATGCGCGGCACCCCGCTGACATACACCTCGCGGCAGATGACCTCGCCGAGCCTCTGGTCGAAGGCCTCCGCGTTCTCAGGGGAGATCCCCTCGCGCGCCACGGCGCGCCACTGACCGCCCGGTCCGTCCGGGAGGAAGAAGGCGCCGCCGCTGGCCAGGGTCTCCGCGATCGCTCGCTGGAGGATCCCCCGCAGCGCGTCGATCCCCTCGGCGGGGGTGGGCGTACTCCCGTGGTCCGGTTCGCTCTGCGCGACCGGCTCGGGCTCGGCGGCCGGGGGGGACTCCACGACCGGCTCGCCCCGCAGTTCCTCCGCGGATGCTTCGGCCTGGGTGTCGCCGCCGGCTTCCTCCTGAGGCGGGGCCTCGAACTGGGCGGGCTCGGGCTGCGGGGCCAGCTCCACCGGCGCTGCCGGCTGCTCCGTCTCCTCGGCCTGCGGCTCGGCCCCCGCGGCCTGTTGTTCCATCGAGGGCAGGAGATCGCTCCATGCCGCGGGATCCAAGGGGGCGGCCGCGGCGTCCGTAGCCGTGGCCTGGGACCGGACCTCCGTCAGAGCCTGCTCCAGGGGCACGATCTCCACCGCGCTGCCCTCCAGGACCTCGCGGGTCGTGTCCATGATGTTGGAGGGCTGATCGCCCACGATCACCCGGCTGCAGCTGAGAAGAGGCAGGCGTTCCGGGGCCTCCATGGTGGGGATCTGGAGAATCTCGGCCATGCGCATGACATCGGTGTCGCGCGCGCGCGACACGACCAGGACGACCTCCCAGTCCTCGGATTGCGTGTAGTGGCTCAGGAGGTCGAGAGCATGGTCGGGCAGCTCGACGAAGCCCAGGTTGTTCTTGCCACGAGGCGTTGCGGGTCCATCCCCCGGTGTACACATGGAGCCAAGTCCCCCACGGAGTCGGATTCGGATTTACACGCAGCGAAATCGCTGCACACCCTATGCTTATCGGAAGCTTCGGGGGGGATGTTTGGCCTTTTCTGGCGGGTGCCCGATCGCGCTCAGACCCTCCCCGGCCTCCGCCGATAAACCGGGGGGACGCCCCCGGGGACCCGACCCCAGACAGAAGGCTCTAAGTACATGACCGACAGCAGATTACTCACCCGGATCTCCGCGGAATCCCGCATCCCGCCCGAGAACCGCATCTATGTCAACCGCAACCTGCGGATGTCCTCGGTGGAGGCCATCGGCTTCGACCTGGACCACACCCTGGCCCATTACCGGGGACCCGCGGTCGAGGAAATGGCCTACCGGCTCACCCGCCAGCGGCTGGTGGAGCGGTTCGGATACCCCGAGGAGCTCCTCGGCGTGCCCTACGACCGCAGCTTCGTCATCCGGGGGCTGGTGATCGACAAGCGCCGCGGCAACATCCTCAAGATGGACTACTACAACTATGTTGCCCGCGGCTACCACGGCTTCCGCCGGATCGGCGGGGAGGAGCGCAAGACCGTCTACCGCTCCGGGCGGGTGCGCATGAGCAGCGATTCCTATGTGAGCGTGGACACGCTGTTTCACCTTCCCGAGGTGTTCCTTTATGTGGTTCTGGTGGATCTCGTGGAGAAGGGGAAGGTGGGCCGGCAGCGGCGTCCCTTCGGCAAGATCTACGAGGAGGTGCGCGAGAGCATCGACTCCGTCCACCGCGACGGCACCCTCAAGCGCGAGATCCTGGGGAACCTGGAGAAGTTCATCCGCAAGGATCCGCGGCTGCGGCTGGCCCTCGAGGAACTGCGCAACGGCGGCAAGAAGCTCTTCCTCCTCACCAACAGCGAGTACTACTACAGCGGGGCCCTGCTCAACTACCTCCTCGCCAACGGGGATCCCAACGGGGAAGTGGACTGGAGGGAGTACTTCGACGCGATCTTCGTGGACGCGGGCAAGCCGGCCTTCTTCATCGATCTGGGAAGGCAGGCCTCGCCGGCCCGCCCCGAGGAGCTGCCCTCGCCTTGCCCCGTCTTCCACGGAGGGAGCGCGCGGCAGCTGGAGGAAGCCCTCGGCTTCAGCGGGGATCAGATCCTTTACTTCGGCGACCATACCTACGGGGACATCCTGCGCAGCAAGAAGAACCTCGGGTGGCGCACGGCGATGGTGGTCGAGGAGCTCAAGGAGGAGATGGAGACTGCCCGCAAGATGCAACCCCAGCTGGACGAGCTGAACCACTGGAAGGCCCTGCGGGGAGTACTGGAGTCGGACATCTCCGCCCTGGAGATGGAGTCGCGGCGCCTGGAGCGCAAGCTGGAGGCGGGCGAGGGCGACGAGGCGGTCACGGCCAAGCTCAGGAAGAAGCTGGAGGGGATCCAGCAGCGCCTGGTGGAGCGGGAGGCGGAGCTCAAGGAGGTGAAGCGCGTCACCTCGGACCTCGGCGAGACCATCAACAAGAGCTACAACCCCCATTGGGGCCCGCTCTTCCGCGAGGGGCAGGAGACGAGCCGCTTCGGCCACCAGGTGAAGGATTTCGCCTGCCTCTACATGACCCGCGTCAGCAACCTGCTCTACTACAATCTGAACCACTACTACCGCTCGGCGGTCGAGCGGATGCCCCACGAGCTGTAGACGCTGCGCGGAGGGGGCGGATCGGGGACGCGCGGGGGCGTCTCAGGGGGACATCCGGGGGGGTGGCGGCGGATCAGGGACGCGCGACGACCATGTCGGCGGGGGTCGGCACCGCGCGCCACAGAGGCCGAACGCTGAGGATCTCGCCCGTCGCGTTGACCACCGCCAGCAGGTTCTTCCCCGGGTGACGACCCTCGTCCGCGCGCACCTTGACCGTTCCGTTCGACCCGATCCGCAGGCGCTGCGCGCAGAATCCCAGAGAGGCGGGAGGCGGCGTGGCCTGCGGGCTCGTGGAGAACCCCCCCGCGCAGGCGAAGAGCGCACCGGCCCCCGAGCTGTGGAGCTGGCGCAGGAGCTCGCTCATCTCGGCCGGGCCGGCGAGGAAGACCGCGAAGAGGGCGGTGTCCGCGGGGGAGAAGGAGAGGCTCTGCCCACGCAGCTCGGAGATGAGGATGGGCCGCGCCGAGAGGTCCCCCCCCGGCTGGGCGCCGTTGTGGCGGAAGCCGATGGGAGGAGGGCCCGGGTCCCAGGCGATGCGATCCCCCGCGAGAGCCCCGGCAGGGGCCGCCGCCAGCAGCAGGATCAGGATGGTGATTGGAACCTTGCGCATCTAACCTGTTCTCCCCCGAAGCGGACCCTCTGACGCCCCCCAAGGGAAGCAGGAATGGTGCCAAGGGTTAAGTCCATGAAAAATCAGGGGGTGGGACCCCCCGCGGCGGTCCGAAGCGGCGACGATGTTACCAGCAATGGGACTTCCTTGCCACCCCGGGGCGCCGGTCCGGTTGCGCAACCCCCGGGGAGGGGGGGCCGTATGATCCGGGCGAGCCCTTGGAGGCTCAGGGGGTCCAAGGAACCATGTTGGAGCTGTTGATCCTGGTCTTCGTGATCGGCGCCGTAGTCCTTACCGCGAAGCTCGTCTTCGGGCTCTTGGGACTGGTCTTTCATCTCGTCCTGTTGCCGATCAAGCTCCTGGCCGGGCTGTTCCTCTTCCTGCTCGCCCTGCCGCTTCTGCTCCTCCTCGTCCCGCTGGCCGTGGTGGCGGCCGTGGGCCTGGGGCTCAGCCTTCTGGTCGGGGGGCTGCTCCTCGTCCTGGGGCTGATCTTCGCGCTCTAGCGTCCGGCCCTCCCCGCCGCAGGCGGCGTCAGGCCAGCATCGAGGGAAGATACCCCTCGGGCGGGGCGAACCCGAGCAACTCGAAGAGGGTGGACGCGATGTTGGCCAGCCCGGCCTCGGGGAGGTCCCCCCGAAGGCTCACGGCGGCGCCGTCGGCCCGATAGATCCAGAAGCCCACCGGGTTCAGGCTGTGGCTGGTGCGCGCGACCAGGCTTCCATCCTCGCGCTTCCTTGGCTTCCCGCTCTTGTCGCGCTCGGCCATGTCGTCCGCGTTGCCGTGGTCGGCGGTGACCACCAGCGAGACCTTCATGCGCTCGACCGCATCGAGGATGCGGCCGAGACAGAGGTCCACCGCCTCCACCGCGATCACGGTGGGTTCGAACTTGCCGGTGTGGCCCACCATGTCGCCGTTGGGGAAGTTGATGCGCAGGAAACGGTGCTTGCCGGACTCGAGAGCGGCCAGCAGGCGGTCGGTGATCTCCGCCGCCTTCATCCAGGGGCGCTGGTCGAAGGGGACATCGTCGGAGCGGACCTCCTCGTAGGTTTCCAGCGCCGGATCGAACATCCCGCCGCGGTTCCCGTTCCAGAAGTAGGTCACATGGCCGTACTTCTGGGTTTCGGAGAGCGCATACTGGGGCACGCCCATGCAGGCGAGGTACTCGCTCATCGTCCGGTCGATGGCTGGGGGCGACACCAGGAACTGCCGGGGGATCTTGAAGTCGGCGTCGTACTGGGTCATCCCCGCGTAGAAGAGATCCGGGACCCGGCCGCGGTCGAACTTGTCGAAGTCGGGGCCGCCGTCGAAGGCGCGGCTCACCTCCAGGGCGCGGTCGCCGCGGAAGTTGAAGAAGATCACGGAGTCCCCGTCCGCCATCGGCGCGACGGGCCTGCCTTGCGCCCCCACCACGAAGCCGGGCAGGTACTGGTCGATGATCCCCGGCTCCTCCTGCCGGAAGGTCTGGATGGCCTCGCGCGCGCTCGCGAAGAGCCGGCCCTCGCCGTGCACCTGCGCTTTCCAGCCCCGCTCGACCATTCCCCAGTCGTTCTCGTAGCGGTCCATGGTGGTCTTCATGCGCCC